>NZ_JCACKO010000095.1:0-16110 GCF_059505445.1 Brasilonema angustatum
TGGTGAGGTTATTTACGGACTGGTTACCGTGATTTACTCACAACGAATCGCACTACATTTTCTTATACTCACCCCAAGCTTGATCGTTGAAATTTCTCTTTCTCCCTATTAGGGATTGAAACGCTAGCATCAATTCTGATGAATTCGCGACATTTTGTTGAAATTTCTCTTTCTCCCTATTAGGGATTGAAACGCAGAGTTTCTGATGCCTTTTCCATCCACGGAAGCCCACTGTTGAAATTTCTCTTTCTCCCTATTAGGGATTGAAACTTCTGTCAGTGAAGCCTTGGATCAAATAAGCAAGGTTGAAATTTCTCTTTCTCCCTATTAGGGATTGAAACACGTATGTATACTTGATAGGTACTTGAATGCCATTAGTTGAAATTTCTCTTTCTCCCTATTAGGGATTGAAACACAAAATCTCTCTCAACGTACCGCTCTTGCAATGGTTGAAATTTCTCTTTCTCCCTATTAGGGATTGAAACAAGATTCCACAGAAAGAGCGCTTCGATAAACTCTGTTGAAATTTCTCTTTCTCCCTATTAGAAATTGAAACGTTGTACCTGCTGTACCTATATCTTCTGACGGAAAGTTGAAATTTCTCTTTCTCCCTATTAGGGATTGAAATTTCCTACAAATTCAATACGCCCAACTTTACAAAGTGTCAAAGCAACTTGTGAAACTTAGCTCTTTAAAAAACCAACCAGATTTTGTAAAAACGAACTACTTACCTTGAGTGTTTGTGAATGTTTAGATTTTTTTAATCCAAAAACAGAGGAATTGTCCGAGTTAGAATTCATCGGATCATTTGTTTGATTCAGTATAGACTCTGCTATGGAAACTTCTTCTACCAAACCCACAAGCATGAGCCGGAAAGCAGCTTGCTGAACTATGGTTATTGTTTGGTTGATTTGAGATGCGATCGCACTTAAAGAAACACTACCATCAGCCAATTCCCACACTTGCCACTCTAATGTATTCAAGTGTATCTGGGGTTTGTCATCAGTCTTACTTCTAATTCCAGAACTGACATCTGGAAGTAGCTCCGCGAGCATGTTCCAGTTTTTCAAGCCTCTGACAGCCATAAGAGCCACTTCTAGTGTTCTCAAGCTGAGTCCTGTCATCTCCTGCAAAGGTAAACCAGCCCTAGTATCTAGTTTAAAGACTCCCTTTTGGATTTCAAAAAGCTCTCGAACTTGGTGTAATTGGCTGGCGAATAATGAATTTAGCTGTTCAGTACTTAATATTCCTTGAGTTTTTAATAGTGATCCCAGGGGTAGTGCTGCTGCTGTTTGGGTCCAAACTTGTTCAATAATTTGCTGGTTTACCCAGCCCCGTTGTGTCATCTTGTAAGATAAACCTTGACCATTTAAGTGATTAGCTGCAGCAACAACACAGCCTAGCCGAAACCAAATGTAGTAGTAATGGGATTTAGAACCTGGGATATGAATGTCTGGTAAAGTACAAACCGTTAGACAGCCCGATTTTCGCCCTTGATCAATCAGTTGAAACAATTCAGCCAAGGAAAAATCTGTAAAAGAACTAGATATGCTCATCCGTGCAAGAACTATAAAAGAGTCAAATTATACAAACAAAACATCCTGATATTTTTTTAGCCACTATGTTTGATAGGGAGCATCCCAGTTTTGAAAAAAGACGAGTAGTGGGAGCATCTTGCTCCCTACTTGTAGCAGTAGCGGGCTGTCCGGTTCGCACTACAAGATGAAATCAATTTCCACTCTTCGATGCTCTCTATTTTACACTTGCTTTTATCAAATAAATTAGGAGAGATATACCTGCAAAAAGATGGAGTTTCAAGAGTCAATTGCAGTCACAAATGACTCTTGGCAAATTACGACCACAATGAAGTGTGACAACTCAAATAGAATTGTTATTCCGATTTTATAATAACAAATAAATTGGGCTACATATTGAATTTCTGGATCTCGGAGTTAACTTTTATGAACAAATAGCAGTTCAATTTTTGATTGAATAAGTTATAACTCAATTAAATATTCATACAGCACATTCCAAATAAAAGAAGTACACTATTGAGGTCTAAAAGGCAGACACGAATCCCTTTTGACTCCGAACTCCTGACGACTGACGCCTCTATTCTGCTATATATTGGCAAAATCTTCTCATGATGTATGTTATGAATGTGATTTGGAGTTTTTGTTTGATTTTTGTATTCCTGCTATTTTATGCAGAAGCTCAAGCCGGAGAGTTATCTGAACGTTTGGCACATTTTCCCGAATGGGAAAAATTAACTTCCGTGCGACCTGCTATAGGAGATTTGGTTTATCCTAACTGGATGATGGGTTCTTGGCAGGTGAAAAGTACGCTGATAGATTTAGTCGCACCTTTAGCACCTGATATCGTCACACCAGGATTTGAGGGTAATCGTGAATATCTCAACAAACCTATCAGTTTTGACGTGCGATTTATTCAGGAAACAACGCCTCATTCTGGATTGAAAATCATCCCCCGAACAAGTAACAAATCAGCAGTCGTCGCAGATAGAGCTTTTAATGGCTTGAATTTGGCACGGTCATATTTAGGCAACACGGTGTTATCAGTCAAAGTCGATCCAAATTCTCCTAATCGTCAGATTACGTTTTTACGTGGTGAGCGTCAGCTTGTTTCTATTGTTACAGCACGTGCTACGGAAACAACACCAGATGGTAAATTCATCACAACAGAATTATTTCAACAATTGTTTAAAGGCGGTGGGCGTCCTTATTTCAATACTGTGGAATCTACCACTGCATATCGCAAACTGAACCAGTTAAATCCTACCATAGAGGCAGATCAAGTCACTGCTATTTATTTGTCGCCTCAAGATCCAAATTACTTTGCCGCTCTTTCTCGACCAGTTGCACTTTATCGCTATCACTTGGAATTTTTCGGCAATAGTCACTAGTTTTCTTTCCATACCGCGCCCAATTCCTCCAAAAGGATGATTTACCTTTCTTAACTATTGACTTTTTTGTAACATATTTGTAGTATAAATTCCCAGGAGTTATAGGTTAGCGCTCCAAGGGCAGTGTGCATCATGGCAAATTTTCGAGATATTCTCAACTATTTCCGTCCCTATTGGTGGCTAAGTATTTTTAGTATTGCAGCAAGCAGCATTTACGAGATTCTTGATTTGGTTGTTCCTTATGGGATTGGGCAAATTTTAAACGTTTTGTCTGATCAACCATTGGACAAACCACTTCAAAGAGCGATCGCCACAATCTCAAGTCTAACCAATAACCCAGTTAATAAATCTTTTGAGTTAGGTGTATTACTGAGTTTAGTTTTTATTGTCACCGTGTTGAAAGCACCAACTCAGCCTTGGCTAACCAGTTGGTTTCACTGGGATATAATTTTAAAAGCACGTCGCGACCAAAACCAAAAAGCGATTGAGAAAATTCTCACTCTCCCCCTAGAATTCTATGACGAAAATAACCCCGGACGCATAGCCGGACGAGTTGCAAAAGGTCTTTTCAACCACACCTGGACTTATCCTGAAATTGCTGGACAGTTAATTCCTAAGCTGTTCCTCGTATTGGGAATTTTTGTGTTCATCTGGTTTGTTGACTGGCGAGTCGCGGTTATTTTTCTCATTTCCTTTGTCATTATCCTAGGCTATAGCTTAAGAAAACTGCAGCAATTAATTTGGTACGAAAACCGGCTAGATAAATACATGGAAAATACCGAAAGCCGGACTTCCGAAATTATCACCAATATAAAAACAGTCAAAGCATTTGCTACTGAAGCAAAAGAACTAGAACGGCAAAAACGACGCTTGATTCGTGAACTGAAGGTGACTGAAGCTCGTGTCCACAAAGGTTATGTCAACCTCAATACCTGGCAAAAAACTATGACTCAGTTTTGTGTGTTTACACTACTAGGTTTGACGTTGGTTGAGACAGTCAAAGGTCAAATTTCCCTAGGTCATTTTGTTATGACTTTAACTCTTTCCAGCATGGCTTATTCTGAATTGGACCCTATTACCTTCCTAGCTGAGATTTTTGCCCGTCGCTATTCTTCAATGCTGCGGTTTCACGAGTTCCTCAAACTCCCTATGAGAGTCGATGGACTTAGGCTATTAGAAGAGCGAAACACATCAGATAATCCCTACAAATTTACAGGGAAAGTCGAGTTTTTACACGTCGATTTTGGATATCAATCCCAACGTCCAGTTTTGCAAGATATCAATCTGTTGATAGAGCCATATCAAACAGTGGCGTTAGTGGGTCGTTCTGGTTCTGGTAAGTCTACCTTAGTGAAGCTGCTTTTGCGGTACTTTGAACCTCAACAAGGTCAAATTCTGATTGATGGTCAAGATATTCGCAGCCTTGATGTAGGAAGCTATAGACGAAGACTAGCTATAGTTCACCAAGAAGTCGATGTTTTCAACGGAACCTTGCTGGATAACCTCAGATACGGCAAGCCTGATGCCACTTTTGAGCAGGTAAAAGAAGCCTGTAGAATCTCCAGATTAGATGAAGTCATACAACACCTACCTCAAGGCTATTACACAGTAGTAGGTCAGAGGGGTGTGAGGTTATCTGGTGGACAAAGACAACGCTTAGGAATAGCTAGGGCATTAGTCGTAGAACCAGACGTCCTGATATTTGACGAAGCGACTTCCAGCTTAGACTACGAGTCAGAGCGTTCCATTCAGCTAGCAATGCGCTCAATTCTCGGAACTCGTACTACAATCATCATTGCCCACCGTCTGAGCACAATACGGGAAGCAGATAAAATTGTGGTTCTGGATCAAGGCAAAATCGTGGAAATCGGTAACCACGACGAACTCTTGCGCCACAAAGGAATTTACCACCGCTTACACTCACTGCAAGAAACAGGTGAACTCGTAAGCTAGGGTACAAGTTGTGGGGTATGGGATGGTTTAAGTTTGTAAATGACCTGTCACCTGTGCCCTGTGACTTTTTTCAAAAACAGCTTGCAATTTAAAAGTATTGTGATAACATTAGAAGTCGTGGACAACATGGGTCGATGTCCGAGTGGCTAAAGGAGGCGGACTGTAAATCCGCTGGCTAACGCCTACGCTAGTTCGAATCTAGCTCGGCCCATCTCAAATCTCAGTATCGTCTGCTGAGTATTGAGTAACCAAAAAGCTAACAGATATGTGAGTTGTTAATACTCACTCCTCAAAACTAAACATTGCCCGTGTGGCTCAGTGGTAGAGCACACCCTTGGTAAGGGTGAGGTCACGAGTTCAATCCTCGTCACGGGCTTTCGATAAAATCAAATCATTCGGCAGCAGTTGTGTATAATCAACTGCCCTGGTGCTTGAGAATTGTGTGATGTCTATTTACATCCCTAAGTACATCTGGTAAGAGATGGTGTAACGACTGAATGCGTAACTTCCCCAAGTCAATTTTTGTTCGGCGAACCAGTCGTTAAAATTTCTAACAACGCTTTTCGATAAATTTTTATACCTTCAGCATTGAGATGGTCGCCATCACTCGTTAAATTGTCTTTTAGAACATTATTTTCATATAAAGGTTGTACACCGGATGATTCAACTGGCACATTTTCTGTTGTTGCAACTTGATTCATCACAGTATTGATTTCTTCTACTTTCGCCAGTGGGGCTGAGACACTCGGATCTTTACTAGCAGCAACTGTTGAGTAGAAAGCAGGAATCAGAAAAATTTCTTTAGTTCCCATTGCTCTGACTAAGGAAATAGCTTCTTTGAGTTTTTCGGTAAATAACTCATTGCTAAGTCCATACCAAGCATCATTTCCACCAATAGCAATAATAGTTTTTTGGCACTTCACATTAGCAGGAGCTAAAAGTTTCAGTTGCTCAACTAATGAAATTGCACTCAACCCATTTAAGGCAAAATTAAAAGTTCCCTCACCAAGAGAATTCCCAAGTTCAGCAGAAACAGAATCTCCAAATAAGCAGCCAGAGAATTGCTTACCTTGGCTTGCTAGTATCTGATACTGAGTTTCTATTTGCCATATAGGTGTAGAACTGAGATTATCTTTTGGTGGTACATTAGGTGAACCTGAAGAAAAATTTGATTTATTCAGAATTTCTAAAGCCGCAGGCACATCCACGACTAGTTTTTCACTGGGATAAGCTTGTAGAAAGCTGATTATTCCCAGACCTTCTTTTGAATTTGTTCCCAGGATAACAGCAGCTCTTAATGCTTGTATTCCCGCTTGATCACGACGTGCAATGCCCTTGGAAACCACAGCTAAAAGTCTTTTGCCAAGTTGTGTGTCTAGTAGCTTATCTACAGCCACAATATCAAGAGACATTTTTACCTGAAGAGCCTGTTGTAACATCTGTTGCTGTTTAGGATTTAGGTAACTCAGGAAAGATTTGAGATCGGAAGAAACCTGTTGAGTTTCCGCATACTTACGTAAATCTTCCACAGGAAGCGACTGCTCAAAAAATCCATACCGGATCACAAATTTTTCAGCAGCAAAACTAGAAGATGAACTAAAAAGACTATCAAAAGCTAAAAATATTGCACAGCCTGATATACACAACAGAGAACGGCACAAAAACTTAATTGCTAAAGATATTTGCAATGACATGAATGATTTTTTCCAGGTTTTTAAAAAAATTTCGCTTACAGTTCTTTTCAGATTTCATGAAAAGATGATTTGGTAATTTCACTCCTGAGAAAAAGTGGAGGATGATAAACCTTGCTTGGGAGAATTAGAAGTTATCGCCTGCTGCTTCTGAATAATAGCTTGGCGAAAACCCAACACAACCAAGATATTAGCAAGTGTCAAGAAAAATTCTGCGCTTCCGTGCAGCCAATCAACATTTGCCAAAGCCTTTCCATAATGCACTTGAGCATAAATTCCCGCTGGAATGGTGACGGCGACAAAGACAAGAGTACCGTAGAAACCATACAGCGCTAAACGAGGCATTTGTGGACTGCGGCTAAGAAACCACAAGAAACCCAAGTAGGGAAACAGGGAAAGGGCAAACAGGGTTTCTTTTGAAATCATTGCTTTGATTCTATAGTTTTGGTGGAGATGGGATTATTTGCAGTTTCGACAGACTTGGTGGAACGCCAAATCCACACCGCAGCTGCCCAAAGGGTAAAATTACCCAATAAAGTCATACTAGCTTGCAGTGTTACCAACCATTCTAGAGATTCTGGGTTATCAAAATAGTGCCAAGTGCAAGCACACATGGCGCTGACTAAAGCAGGTAACATAGCAAAAGACAATCCCCACCAAGTACGGTTACCAGTGACTTCACCGTATTTCCAAATTAACCAAATAGCGGCAATCCACTCAATAACACTAGATACGTGAATAATCCAAGTCGGAATCGAAAGAGCGTTCATAAAAGTCAAAAGTCAAAAGGGAAAGATGCGGGTACTACTGTCTGGATATTACGGTAAGGGAAATGGTGGTGACGAAGCTTTGTTAGCAACGCTTCTACAGATGCTACCACCATCAGTCACACCTGTGGTTCTCTCTGGCAATCCAGAGGAAACTAACAGTCGCTATGGTGTGGAAGCGTGCGATCGCATGGCACCTTTCACCGTACTACAAGCTTTGCGCTCCAGCGATGCCTTTATTTGGGGTGGTGGTAGCTTAATTCAAGATACAACCAGTGCCGTTAGCCCATTTTATTATGGGGCAATCATGACATTAGCTCAAAAAATGGGCTTAAAAACCATCGCTTGGGGACAAGGAATTGGTCCGTTGAAACGTCCTGTCACGCGTTGGTTAGCACGGCAAAATTTTGGTAGTTGTACAAAAGTGAGTGTGCGCGATCGCGCTTCTGCTGCATTACTCACTGACTGGCAAATTCCTTTTATCTTAGCTCCCGATCCAGTTTGGGCGCTAGAAAGTAAACCAGTTCCTGGACTTTGGGATTTACCTGCTCCCAGAGTTGCGGTGACTTTACGAAATCACCCCCAGTTAACCCAAACACGCCTTGCTAACCTAACTCGTGCACTAATTGATTTTCAAAAAGCTACACAAACTTTTATATTACTATTGCCTTTTCAAAAAAGTGAAGATTTAGAGATCGCCCAAGCGATTCAACCGCAACTCAGAGATGTTAGCAAAATTATGTGCTTGGAAGAACCGGAACTTTTAAAAGGAGTGTTTCGCGGTGTGGAAATGGCGATCGGCATGCGTCTACATAGCTTGATTATGGCAGCAAGTGAAGGTTGTCGCTGCTTTGCTCTGAGTTACGATCCCAAGGTGAATCGATTGATGGAAGATTTAGATATGCCGGGATGGGATTTGGCAAATTTGCCAGATGATCCTAATGTTGTTAGCACAACATGGATGGAGCATTACGCCAATGGCGATCCATTGTCAGCAGAAAAAATTCACTATTTAGTCGATAGAGCGCTGATTCACCGTGAAGTGTTAAGCCAAGCGTTAATTGATGATTAATGCTTTTGTTTAACTAAAGATTCGGGAAATAGGACAACTGAACCCTGGTAAAACTGGTGAACTCAGTTCGTCACTGATAACTAACGTTGCTACCAACACCAGTGTAGCTTGCTGCCGTCGATAAACCTGAATTTGCTGCAACTGCCAATCAACAATCCAGTATTCTTGGACACCTTGAGTGGCGTAAAGCTTCAGCTTCACTTGTTTATCGCGTCGTTCACTGTTCTCGCCAGGAGAAAGTACCTCAACCACTAACTCTGGTGCAGCGGTGAGGTGTCCTGCATCATCTATCACCAATGCAACCCGCTCATTACTAATCCACACCACATCAGGAATGACGTTATCAGCATCAGTGAAGATAATACCAGCTGCTGTGACAGCTTCTCCCAAACCAGATTGACGAGACCACAGTTTCAACTCTGTACAAATATTATCAGCAGCTTCTTGATGTCTCCAGTGTGGTGCATGTGTTACAAATAACTCTCCGTCTACAATTTCGTAGCGCTTGCCGTTATCTGGGAACAGCTCTAAATCAGCAGTTGTCCAGCGTACCTGGTTAGTCGTAGTCTGGCTCATATGGGCATCTTTTGAAGTCTGTTTTTCTAATGTACCAACAGAAAACAACCCTTAAACAATTTAGGGTAAGTCGGTAGTGAATTTTTCAACGCGAGTTGGCTGACGATGAATACCTATGCTGCAACAGCTTCCTGATATGGAACAAACGTTTTCTTAGAAGCGTTACAAATCGGACAGTACCAATCTTCAGGAATTGCCTCAAATGCTGTTCCAGGAGGAATTCCTAAATCAGGATCACCAACAACCGGATCATAAATCATTGAACATTGACGGCAAATCCATTTTTGGGTTGCAGGGTTACCGCTTGCTGATTTCGGTGCAGGAGTAATTCCCTCTAAAGCTGCTCGTGCTTCTGCATACTGATTGGCATGATGATGTTCAATGGGTGTGAGCAATCCAAAGTTGTGTGCAGCTTTGCGGAAAATTTGGGCGTGTTCGCCAGACTCTGCTTGTTGTGCTTCAAACTCTACAACAGCCTTATCATCTCTATCTGTACGTGCTGCCTCTGTAAACTCTGGGTACATGGTAGTGTACTCATAAGTTTCTCCTTCAATCGCTAACTCTAGACAACGAGCGGCGATTGCTTTCTTTTGCTCATCAGTTAACGAAGCGACATCATCCACCACTAGCTCTGGATGCATTAACCGAAAATGAGCAAAAGCATGTTCTGTCTCTTGATTTGCTGTTTCGCGAAACAGCTTAGACACTTCAGTCATCCCCAACTGGCGAGTCACTTCTGCAAAAAACAGATACTTACGATTCGCCATTGATTCCCCAGCAAAGGCTTCAGATAGGTTCTTTGCGGTATTTGAGTTTGATAAATCCATTGTGTTGCCTCTCCACTCTTCTCTCAAAGACTACCGTGAGAATGGTAGTCCAGTTAAAACGTACTCGTAATGAGTATGTTTATATTAAAATGTACTCATTACGAGTATGAGATATCAGAGACTTCACAATATTTTTATCTAAACTCCGTGCGAAAACCCCAATCCTTATAAGGTTTTACGATTAGGAGTTCGCCTATCGACTTCTTTTCTAATCGCAATCATAATCTCACCCAGTGAATCTTTAAAAAGATTGTAGAAGATTTTCTTTGGGGTTCCCGATTTTGGTTGAGCGTCCACCACCTGGGTAATTAAAACTTGATTCGCCTTTGCACCAGAATAGGGAGCCACAGGTTCAATTTTCCAGTATCCTTCCAAGCTTTGCAAATCTCCATCAATTTGACGGAAATCTATGCGACTTTTTGGAGTTTCAGTAGTAGCTGAACGGATACGTGATTGGACATTCATTAAAAATACCTGACGCGTATCTACCTGTTCCACCACTTTCTGATTACCATTCACACTAATCACTTTAGCCGACACAGTATGAGGCAAAAATTTAGAAAAATGGTCATAATCAGTCAGTACTTCCCAAGCAATATCTGGCGAAGCTGTCAGCAAAACTTTAGCTGTGTATTTTCCTTTCTCCCCAGTGACTAAAACCTGACCATTCCTCAATTTTACCCGTTCTGAGACAGGCAATTGATCAACAGGACTATTAAATAATTCAGCACAGGCAGATGGAGCAACTGCAATTGTAGCCATTACTGAAATATTAAATGTAAAAAAAATAGTCAGTATTAAATGCAAAATGTGGTCATTCCCTCGATTAAAAATTTTCAATTGACATCCTCCCACCGTCAACCTATACGAGTTAAACTATGTTTTAGCTTATACAATAATCAGAGGAGTTTCTATGCGTTTTTCCCAGGTTCCGGCTATTCTTGCGGGCACAATAGCCGCTTTTGTATCAATTGCACCGGTACGGGCAGAGGCTGCAACTTATCAGGTGCAGTCTGGAGTCACCAGTGTCTATCATGACCTGAGTTATCTCAGCAGTATCGGGCTAGACTTGACAGGCACGGATAATACAGTCCAACCAATTAATAGTAATTTTTTGGTTGGCTTCAACATTAGCCCAGCCACAAACTTCACGTTCAGCGACGCGAATGGTTTGACTCCACTTTCAGGTACAATCGAACACACTGGTACTGTTACCTTCAATAACCAAGTTACTATTGGTAACTTTTCTGTTGGTTTCGATCCGACACGCGCCACCAACAATGCCAGTGGTCTTTTTCTAAAAGATACAGTGTCTCTAAATACAGTTTTATTTGATTTGAGCACTCCAGAAAAACTGGTATTTGATGGCAAAGATTTAACCCTAAGTGGTGTTAAATTGCTGTTTTCTCCAGAGTTTGCTGGTATACTAGGCAACCCTAGCTTAGCTGGTGGCTTGGGTGGAATAGTACAGGTTGATGCTAAAGTTGTTCGAGTTGCTACGGTACCAGAAGGAGCAAGTGTGCTTGCAATTTTGTCTGTCAGTGCGGTTGTATTGGCAACTAAGCGTAGTAAACTGCTTTCTAAAAACACTCTGAACTCGTCAACAGCCTTATCTTAACTATTTCGTCTTCACCCACTGCCATAATGCAAAAGCCTTATAGCGGTGGGTACCTCATTTTTAATATAAGACTCCTATTTGATTTTTGTTGGCGCAGCCTGCGCTTTGCGCTTAAAAAACTCAGTATACCTGTATTGCTTTTTCCCTGTTAAGCGTTAAGCGTTAAGCGTTAAGCGCCCTCATGGGACAATTTACAACTCAAATAGGACTGCTATACTTGAGTATATAAACAGCCACATCATTTGTATAAGGCATTTTATGAAATAGTATTAGATAGACGTACTTGCAATTTTTATCTTGTTTATCACAAAGAAAATACAAATAAAAAAATTCCCCTGTGTAAATGGAAGAAATAACAGAGGAATTGATATGACGTGGAGGTTTTTAAACTCTTAATAATATTTAGTTAATGTTAACAAATATATAACCACCTATTGATAGATATGATTATTAAGTTTTTGTGTGACTGTCGCTACAAAGTATCCTTGAGCACATAAAAAATTAATATGAACTCATTCTCACAGACGAAGGTAGGGATAAACAAAATTAGTTACTCTCCGGATCAAGGAGTATTGTATTTATGTTGCTATTTTGCTCATGGGTGAAGCCTGTAAAACCATTTTGTTAGTCGAAGATGAGCCAGATGCACAATCTCTGATCTTAACCTCATTTGAATTTGCTAATTTACCACTATCTTTTCAAGTTGTTGAAAATGGGCAAGAAGCTCTAAACTACTTGTCGGGTAAACAGCCTTACGCTGACAGAGAGTGTTATCCACTACCAGTGATGATAATGACAAATATCAGTCTGCCCTATATGTCTGGTTTTGACTTACTTGAATGGGTTAAGCAGCATCCCAAACTCAGACATTTACCAGTTATGGTTATAAGTGTCTCCGACGATCCAGATGATCTAGTTCAAGCCGCTAAGTTAGGCGCTTGCTCCTACTTTGTTAAAACATCATCTTATGATGATTTGATAGATATTGTGGCGGAACAAGTATTGTAGATATTAAGTAGGAGTAACGCTAACAATACCAGACCACTGCACTTTTTTCTGTTTTTCCCGACGGTAAGAAAAGAAATACTCTGGAGTTTGATAAGTACAATAAGGGGCGATCGCCATCTGTTCCGGACTAATCCCCAACTGTTCAAGCTGTAAAGTATTTACTCGCCGCACATCTAACCGTACCCGTTCTGGATTTGGATCGCTGAGTAAAGGTGAATTTGGTAGCTTGTACAATGCAGCTACAATTGTTTTTTCGTCGTTATGTGGTATAATCGTTGCTCCAACTTCAGCAGCAACTTGTTCTGAGACTTGATAAACTTCACCTGCGATCGCTGGTCCCATCGCTATTCGCAAATCTTGAAGTCTGGTACCTTGTGCTTGCATTCGGGCGATCGCTTGCGGTACTATCTTGAGCGCAGTGCCACGCCAACCCGCATGAACTGCTGCTACTTGTCCTGTTTTCTCATCAGCAATTAGTACAGGCGTGCAGTCAGCCGTAGCCACCCATACTGCTTGCAGAGGCTGATTGGATATTAACCCATCTCCTGATACAAGGGCGTCATCACCTTCTCCATCGACCTTGTCACCACCTTCAGCTAACAGAGCGACAATTTCTTTTGGAGTCAGGACGGTATTGCCATGTACCTGCTTTAAGCGATAAGCTGATGCTTCTGGATGCAGCACCTTTGTGAGTTCTGACGGATAACTAGGTGAAAACTGAGTCGTAAAAAAGCCATGATGCCAGGGTTCCAATAGACTACAGGTTAGATAGGGTAACCCGAACCAAGTGCGCCAGTGCCAAGCGTGCATCTTTAACCAAACCTAAAAACAAACATCAATAACCGCCAATTTATCCTAGCACTAGAAAATTTAGGTGAGCTGCTATGGCATTGGATCAACAAAAGTTGGAAACTGCTCTACAAGTAGGGCGCAAAAGTCCTTATTTACAATTTTCGCTACATCTTTTTGAAACTGTTTCTTCAACTAACCAAATCCTTTGGAACTTACTCGCCCAAGGCGCTGAACCAGGATGTGTTGTCATTGCGACTGAGCAGACAGCAGGAAGAGGACAATGGGGTCGTCAGTGGATATCATCAGCTGGGGGATTATATCTTTCAGTGGCGATTGCAAACGGTGATAAAGCCGCAGAAAATACGACTGCTTTTTGCCTCCCCAAACTATATGCTACCAACAGCTACCAACTTACCCTGGCTACTGCTTGGGGAATTGCTCAACAATTGCGAAACTGCGGCGTTCCTGTTGATATTAAATGGCCGAATGATTTAATATTAGTCAGCCGAAAGCTTGGCGGTATTTTGACAGAAACCAAAGTACACAAGGGAGTCATAACCCAAGCAGTGATTGGTGTAGGGTTAAATTGGGCAAACCCTGTACCAGAAACCGGAATTAATCTCCAAATGTGGCAAGCAAATCAGCAGACCAAATTCGTCTCATGTTTGGAAACGCTTATTTCTGCAGTTTTAATTGGAATAGAATCTGGTATACAGTGCTTATTGCAAGAAGGAATCAATATACTAATATATCGTTATCTAGAGTTGCTGATGAACATAGGTGAGAAAGTCTATGTTAACAACACTGTAGGTACTATCATTGGCGTGACAAATACTGGGGAGCTTCGGGTTCGTATGGAAACATCCGAACTGAAATCAGTAAAAAGATCAGAAATTTACCTTCAGCCCGGTACAATCAGTTTGGGTTACTGTCATTCATATGATTAACCAATTGACACTCCCACGCCTAAAAGGGCGATGGGATTCTTGTTTCATTCAGTCTACTAACCATAATTAGATCAGATTTTGTTCCGAATACTCACTCATGAGTATACCCAACACAGCAACAGCGAATGAGACTCGAAGCCTATACTCACACCTTACGCGAGTATAGGTAGTTCATGCTCTACAATACACAAAACATCAAAAAAACAATGACGCAGCGCAATAACTCTGCCGAGAACCGTTTGCATCAATTGTGGCAGCAATGCCTGTCAACAAGACGCTTTGCGTCTACGCTCCCAGCACAAAGTCTCGCTTGGCTTGGCAGCATTACTATGCTAAGTAATGGTGGCTTGGTGTTTGCTCAAACTGAATCAGCTATCGATAATATTGTTCCCACTGCTGAAAACTCTCAACCAGCATCATCGGCTAATACAGTCAAAAGAGAAACTTTTGAACACAAAGATAGTAGCCCCGCAGTAGAAGGGACGAAATCACAATCCGACGAATTTTCTCAACGCCGACTTAAACTCAGACAAAGACTCTCTCAGGCAAAAAGACCAAGTCCTGCTGTGGCTCTGCGGAATTACAAACGTCATGCACAAGATTCACCAACAGGGGTTGCTATCAGAAAATTCAAACCCCGTGCGGAAGTTTCTGTACGTAGCGAAAGTGTGACAAACTGGAGAGCAAGGTTAGAGAGAAGACCATCTGTAGATATTCCACAATTCAACATAAGTCTGAGCAAGCAACAACCTCAACAACAGGTTTCCCAAGAGAACAACTCACCTGTTCGACGCCACCTTGCACACTGGAGGGAACTTTTGCAACCCACCGCCTCCTCTAGTGATGACTCCACCCCAAAAGATTACAACAACGCTTATATCGATCCAGGCGAATACAACGTTGGTGCTACCAATAGGTATCAGGCACCGAATTCTGTAGTAGTTACACAACAGTCCAATACTGAATTACCCCGAAAGAAAGCAAGTTGGATTAGAAAAAGTAAACCTGCCACACTAGCAACTGTTGGGCCCGTCAAGCATGTTGAAACAGGAGAACAAAACTCTCTGGAACGTCCCACTCATAGGAGCGTTTCTCGTGCGGTGACTCCTGTAAGGCATCGCAGTTCTCAAACAGCTTATAGAAGTGTGAGTAAGGATACATATCACCCAAATCGGTTTATCCCCGACTTTTCCTCCCCGACAACAGTGAGTTCTGTACCGATCGCACCACTAGGTGGTACCTTACCCGCACCAATGACTGCAGAAAATATTGCTCCTCGCCCCAGTAATGTCACTTACGACATTCCACTAGCAGCAGTATTGCCGCAAGTAAACTACGGTGAAGTCTATGGTGGTAAACTCGCAAGTGGTCCGGGATTGATGTATCCCCTTTCTATCCCTTCTGCAATTACTTCTTTGTTTGGTTGGCGAACTCATCCCATTACAGGCGATCGCAGTTTCCACGCTGGTACAGACATAGGCGCAGCGATGGGAACACCTATTTTGGCAGCCTACCCTGGTAAAGTAGAGAGTGCTGATTGGTTAGGCGGCTACGGTATGACAGTGATACTTAACCACAGCAACGCCCAACAAACTCTTTACGGTCATATGTCAGAAATCTTTGTTCAGCCCGGTCAATGGGTGCAAAAGGGAACCGTTCTTGGACGAGTTGGTAGCACTGGTTTGTCCACAGGCCCCCACTTGCACTTTGAGGTGCGCCAGCTGACACCCGAAGGATGGGTTGCGACTGATCCAGGCGCTCAATTAGAGTACGCTCTCGGTAAATTAGTTCAATCGTTACATACAGCTCAGACTCCTCAGGAACCAGGTAGCTAGAAGAGTGTGGGAGTGAGGAGTGAAGGAAAAGAGTTATTAAGCATTAAGGTAGAGTCGAGAGGCGGTATTATCCGCCGTCCCTCTGTGTTAGATCCGGACGT
>NZ_JCACKO010000096.1:0-15481 GCF_059505445.1 Brasilonema angustatum
GATAATTTAACTTATTTACTACTTGCTTACTCCGGAAAGTGACAGAAGAGGGATATTCTTTCTCTTACTGCTTACCTCATAGCTCATTGGACTTATCTGGAAATTCACTTCCCATTACCACCTGATTGGGGTGAGGCTATACAAACTGCTAAGGAATCTATTTTTCCTCAAATAGTCGTGTCTCTTCTTTTACTTGATATTCAGCGATTGATTCCCCTTGCACGTAGTTGTGGTTTTGACATTAATTTTTCCAGGTGCAAGATGTGAGCGCCCAACGGGCGCGATTAACGCTCCCGCAAAATATGAAACAAGCACATTTTTATAAGATTTCTCAAAGCCTTACTGTATAACGGTTCTAAAATGTGCAAGTTAGGAGTTAAGACATTTATTTGTTGAGGTAGCAAAGGAGCAGGGTGCAAGGGAGAAACTGATCCTGTGTGAATCGGTTTCTCCCTTGCACCCTGCTTGCCTTGCTCCAACTTTCTCGCCGCGCAAAGCGCTAACACGAGCAAATTTCTTATCTGAACCGTATTGGGGCATTGCCTACAAATATCTAAAGCACTCATCTCATTTGCTTTTGGGCAATGCCCACCCTACGGGTGTTTATAAATAAAAGCAGTACTGTTAATTTACAGCTATTTTCTGTAAAGTGGGCATTGTTTAGTGTAGAGAAGTTGTATGCACTTTAAGTACAGCCGTGTATTGCATGCAGCCGAGAAGCACTATAAGTCGAAAAAGTGATGGGTTTTGAAGATGACATTTTTATTAGCTACGCCCACATTGATAACCAGCCGCTGAGTCAAGGGCAGGAAGGATGGATTTCTGATTTTCATCGCGCGTTGGAAATCCGTTTGGCACAACTACGGGGAGAAAAACCTAAGATTTGGCGAGATGAAAAACTGCAAGGCAATGATTACTTTGGCGATACGATTGTAGAACGATTTTCCAAGGTGGTGTTGCTGCTTTCTGTACTATCACCCAGGTATGTAAAGTCAGAGTGGTGTATCAAGGAATTGCAGAAATTTTGTGAGGCTGCTGCGATGACTGGTGGCGTTCGTCTTGCGGAGAAATCACGGATTTTTAAAGTCATCAAAACCCCAATTGCTCGAAATGAACACCCCCCGGAAGTCCAAGAACTTCTGGGGTATGAGTTTTATCAGTGGGATCACTCTGGTAGACCGATTGAATTTAGTAAGATATTTGGTCTTGAAGCTGAACGCAATTATTGGACGAAAATCAACGATTTGGCTTATGACATTAAACAAATGCTAGATAGTTTTTCCAGTCATGAACACAACGGTGCTGTTGAATCAACTCCTGTTGCATCTACTGGAACCACTATTTATTTAGCAGAAACGACTTTTGATCTTGTTGAAGAACGAAACAAAGTTAAGCGAGAAGCGTAGCTTTGAGTCCCGACGGCAAGACAATTGCTTCGGCAAGTAGGGACAAGACGGTACGGTTGTGGAATTTGCAAGGGCAATTGCTCAAAACCTTGAGTGGTCATAGCGAAGCGGTCTGGGGCGTAGCTTTGAGTCCTGACGGCAAAACCATCGCTTCTGCAAGTTCGGACAAGACGGTACGGTTGTGGTCGCAATGGAATTTGAATCTCGACGATTTACTGGTGCGCGGTTGTGATTGGGTGCGTGATTATTTGCAGACGAACCCGAATGTGAGTGAGAGCGATCGGCACCTGTGTGATGGGATTGGAAGTCAATAAGATATCACATGGAATGCGTTTGTTGATTTCTGGTAATGTTACAAATGCATACATCCAGTTACTCGGAATATACAGGCTGTTAGTCGAAAAATGGCTAGAAACAATCGAAAGCTGATAGATAGACTCTGCTTAATTATGATAATGTGTACCCAAAGGTCAAATGCTCGTACTTGCTCATTTATCTAAAAAAAACGAGAGAGAGCAAACTCAAATGGAGCAATCTAATTTCATAACCGTTTTAGGGTTAACAGCAGGAGTACTCACTACGATCGCCTATTTGCCCCAACTGATCAAAACCTGGAAGTCAAAATCAGCTCACGACCTTTCTTGGAGTATGCTGGTTGTTCTGTGTACAGGTATTATTTTATGGTTGGTGTATGGCGCTTATATTCACGATATTCCCATCATTGCCGCCAACATTGTCACCTTTTTGTTTGCCGGAATGATTTTGGTGCTGAAAATTAAGTACAAGTAAATTAAATCAAACACTCGTTCTTCTGATACACTTCAAGTGCTTTTCTCGTCCACAATTGTCGCATAACCTCACCCCGGTTTTGTCTTGCGCCAAAACCGCCCCTCTCCTTACTAAGGAGAGGGGACGTTAAGCGTAGCTTTACGGGGGTGAGGTTAAATCAACGTGGAATCTATGCTTTTCTCGTCCACAATTGTCGCATAACCTCACCCCGGTTTTGTCTTGCGCCAAAACCTCCCCTCTCCTTACTAAGGAGAGGGGACGTGATAGCGGAGCGTGGCGTTAGCCATAGCGTAGCTTTACGGGGGTGAGGTCAAATCAACATGGAATCTACACAAGTGCGATCGCGAAGCTGGCGATTGGAAATCGCGGCTATACAAACAAAGTCCGCCTGCGCGGACTAACAAAAAATTGAGCATTTGAACCCACGCAGGTGGGTTTTGCCTGTGTAGCCAAGCCAGTGCGTTGGGCGGCTTTGCCGACTTGAAGCATCTGGCGCGCGACTTCTAGTCGCCTGGTGCTTTTCTTATCACTCAATCTTGCCATTTTCCAATAATCCCCTAGTCGCATTCACAACAACCTGCGCTGCCCCCGCAAAAAACTCGCGATCAATAGTTGCTGGAACATCGCTGGGTTTGTGATAATGAGGAGTCCGTAGATTTGCGGTATCAGTAACCAAAACTGCTCCCACTCCTTGATACCAAAATGGAGCGTGGTCGCTGCGTAGAGTATCAGGTGTCAGCAAGCCTTTGAGGGGTACTGGCAGTGTGAGCACGGCTGGCAAACCTGTTTCCCCCGTAGTTGCCTTATTAAAGGAGATTGCAGGAAGCATCTGTGAATTTTGAAAAGCACTCAGCAGTGGTAAATGTTCTGTATCACCTACCACGGCTAAAAAATCACCCTTATCACTGGGTGGAGTCACGGGTATTCCCCTTGGGTATTTTTGACAGCCAGAAGTGTGACAAGCAAAACCCACCATATCCATAATAATCACGCCTTGCAAGTTTTCCAGATGTTTCTTGTTTGTCACAAAAGCTTTACTTCCTAAAAGTCCTGCTTCTTCTTTGTCAAAAAAAGCGAGTTGCAACGTTCTGGGGGTGGGACGCGAACCAAAAAGTCGAGCAATTTCCAGAGTCACAGCAACACCACTGGCGTTGTCATCAGCACCAGGAGAGAAATAAACAGTGTCGTAATGAGCGCCTACCAAAATTGCTTTTGCATTTTTGTCAGTTCCTGGTTTTTCCGCGAAAATATTAACCCCATCTGCAAATTTTTCTAACTTGGGTTTCCAGCCCATTCTTTTGAGTTCAGCTGTGATGTAGGCGCGAGTGCGCGATCGCTCTGGTGGAGTATTTCGTGTAAAATTTAACCTGAGAATATGGGCAAACAACTTATCACTAGAAACTTGTAAGGAAGCAGAAATGGGGGGATGCAAAGACGCAGAAGAATTGTCTATCTGTGTATCTTTTTGTGTTGGTGTTTGTGTATCTTGATTTGCAGTGACAGGATTGTTAACTCTAATACTATAAATAACTGACTCCCGATCCTGTTTAAGAAACACGTTAGTAACTACTATGACAACCACTGTCACTAGTAGCACAAGCAACAGCCAAAACCGTTTTTTCATATATCTCATAAAAAAGGTTAGGGGGAGAGTAGTCGCTCCTGAGATAGGATAGCGCAAACACTAAGTTTGACATCGTGTCTTTTGACAGAAGAACTCACTTCATGTAAAGTTCCTCATGAAACTTTTCAATTTTCAGTTATGTTCAAAAAAATTTTTCTAGCATCTACTGCATTAATTTGCCTAACGGTACTGGGAAACAGTTTAACAATTGCCAGAGGTGACACTCCAAATAGTAATGGTACAAATCCTCACAAGACAATGGAAATTTCTCCAGATCAACCTGTACCCTCAGTTGACTTAGTTGTGCATCAAGATACCAAGAAAGGATGGAATTTGGAGGTAAAAGTGACTAACTTTCGCTTTGCACCAGAAAACGTTAATACAACAGCTAAACCTGGAGAAGGTCACGCTCATCTTTCTGTAAATGGACAAAAGCTTACCAGGTTGTATGGTAACTGGTACTATTTAGAAAAATTGCCGCCTGGTAAAAACCGCATTACTGTTAGTTTAAATACGAACACTCATGAAGCTTTGATTTTTAACGGAAAATTGATTCAAGACACTGAAATTATAGATATTCCTGGAAAAAGTATGCAGAAATATTAGGAATAATTAAGTGATAAAAGTATCAGTAAAATAAAAAATATAGTGTTTGTTCGCACAAGTAGATAAGCGTAATTAATTCGTAGATAGCAGTAGTGCGAGCGTCTCGCTCGCGGGCTGTCCGGCCCGCACTACATCTTATATTTAATTAAACCCACTTACTTATAGCAGTCGCCAGGTAGATTAGGACACGAACTAATGAGAAAACACGGTCACCAAGAGAGTTTCAAGTCTGTTAAGCGTTCCCTGTTCCCTGCTATATCTTCTTTAATTTCATTTTTTATTTTTTATAACTGCTTAATAACTGATGATAAATTTATTACTCATCCTAGCTCTTGGATTCCTAGGAAGTTTTGGACATTGCGTTGGCATGTGTGGTCCCTTGGCAGTTGCGTTTTCCCTATCTCATAAGCAGGAAACTCCCCGTTGGCGACAGCAATTGCAGTTTCACACATTACTAAACTTGGGACGGATGTTGAGCTATGTTCTCGTTGGTGCGGGGATTGGGGCGCTTGGTTCGGTATTGCTTGCCAGTGGACAAATGGCAGGAATTGGTAGCCAAGTACGCCATTGGATAGCGATTATTACTGGCATTTTGCTGATTTGGTTTGGTATTGGACAAATAAAACCTGACTTTTTGCCTCGAATTCCATTGCTGCACCCTCTTGTACAAGGTCGTTTACAAAACTACCTCAGTCAAGGAATGATTAAGCTTTCTCTACAAACCAAATGGTGGACACCAGCGCTTTTGGGTATGACTTGGGGTTTAATGCCTTGTGGTTTTCTGTACACTGCTCAAATTAAAGCTGCGGAAACTGGCAATTGGTGGATGGGTGCAGCAACAATGCTGGCATTTGGGATCGGAACTTTGCCTACAATGTTAGGTGTGGGTGTGTCTACATCGTTGGTTAGTAAAGACAGGCGCAGTCAATTGTTTCGCATGGGTGGTTGGGTAACTCTCACAATTGGTGTGCTAACCCTGTTGCGGACTGGCGACACAATGGTAGATTACACCGGACATGGAGCGTTATTTTGTTTAATTTTAGCGCTTGTTGCTCGTCCCATCAGCAACTTGTGGGCAGCACCTTTGCGTTATCGTCGTGCGTTGGGAGTTGGTGCTTTTGTGTTGTCTTTGGCTCACACTGTCCACATGATGGAACATTCACTGCAATGGAATTTTGCAGCCTTTTTGTTCTTGCTACCAGATTATCAGGTGGGCATGGCTTTGGGTGCTGTAGCACTGGCGCTGATGACTCCCCCTGCCCTCACCAGTTTTGACCGTTTGCAGAAGTCTTTAGGCAAGCGCTGGCGAGCAATTCATTTGTTAAGCGTGCCAGCTTTACTATTAAGTGCGATTCATGCTGTGATAATTGGCTCCCACTATTTGGGTTCTTCTCAAGTTACCTGGGAGAATAAATTAGCGGCAGTGCTTCTGGGAATTGTCACCTTGGTTGTGTTGCTAGTGCGTTGGCGCTTTTTCTGGTCAATGTTGTCTTTACAGAAATTTTATGTTCCCTCAAAAAAGTCCTAGGAAAAGATGTGATCCCTCCAACCCCCGACAGGGGTTGAGCGCAGCAAAGAGGAGTCTAAAAAAGCAAGTATTATTACTCTTTGTCTTAGTTTTATTTTTAACTCTAGCTTCCCCAGCCATTGCCCACAAGGTCAAGACTGAAGGAGATGTTGGCGCGACCTTACACGTAGAACCAAATGATAACCCCCGCGCCGGAGAGCCAGCAAAAACCTGGTTTGCTCTGACTCGCAAAGGTGGAAAAGTTATTCCTTTAGCAGAGTGTAATTGTCAATTAGCTGTTTACGCTGAACCTCACTCACCTAGTGAACCACCACTCATTGAACCGTCCTTACAAGCTGTTTCAGTAGAACGGTTTCAAGGCATACCTGGCACAGAAATAACTTTTCCTAGACCAGGAGCGTATCAGCTACAACTGAGTGGTAAACCTAAAGATGGAAAGAGTTTCCAGCCATTTGAGCTAAAGTTTCCAGTTACCGTGGCAGTTGGTTCAGCAACAAATAATAATGTACTAGAATCACAAACTGTGCGGAATGTCAATCAAAATGTCACCGAAGAGCGAACTCAGGGAGTGCCATTTTGGGCGATCGCCCTCTCACTTCTTTTAGCAGTTGGCGTCTTCTTCGGGGTACTGCGCATGGTGAAAAGGAAAGAAGGCGAGTAAGGGAGTGTGGGAGTGTGGGAGTGTGGGAGTGAAGGAGTGTGAGAGTGAGAAAGTGTGAGAGTGAGGGAGTGTGGAAAAATATTCTTCCCTCTTTCCCTCTTTCCCTCTCTCCTCTACTGATGACGTCTCTGGTGCCACTGCCAAGCGTGAGTGATAATCTCCTCAATAGAAGAGTATTGTGGATGCCAGCCTAGGATTTTTCGGGCTTTCTCGCTAGTGCCAATGAGTGCTGGTGGATCACCGGGACGGCGATCGCACTGCACGACTTTGATATCTTTTTGTGTCACTTGTTTTGCAGCTTCAATAACTTCTTTAACTGAGAAGCCGTTACCATTTCCTAAATTAAAAACTTCGCTATCGCCGCCTTTCAATAAATATTCCAATCCCAAAACGTGGGCGTCTGCTAAGTCGCTGACATGAATATAATCTCGAATGCACGTTCCATCTGGCGTGGGATAATCAGTGCCGAAAACCGAGATAGATTCGCGCTTACCTAAGGCAGTTTGCAAGACAAGGGGAATCAAATGGGTTTCTGGGTTATGGTCTTCTCCTAGTAAGCCATTGGGAGCGGCACCTGCGGCGTTAAAATAGCGGAACCGTACTGATTTAAAATCATAAGCAACATCAAAATCAGAAAGAATCCGTTCTACCATCAGCTTGGTAGCACCATAAGGGTTAATTGGATTCTGCGGATGGTCTTCGGGAATTGGTATAACTTCAGGTACCCCGTATGTTGCACAAGTAGAAGAAAATACAAATTTCTTAACAGACGCTGCGAGCATGGCTTCTAACAGAGTTAGGGTGCCGAGAACGTTGTTGCGGTAATACTTTGCAGGATCGCTTACGGATTCTCCTACATAGGCATAAGCCGAAAAGTGCATCACGGCGGCGATCGCTCGTGTATTGAACAAATCATCCAACAGGGGGCGATCGCCAGTATCTCCCACTACAAGTTCTACCTGTAAAACTTTTTCAACCAAATCCCGGTGTCCGTAAACGAGATTATCGAGTATTATCACGTCAAAACCTGCTTGCTTAAGGGCAAGCACTGTATGGGAGCCGATATATCCAGCACCCCCGGTCACCAAAATAGTGGGTTTTCCAGGCGACATAGTTTTTCCTTTTGACTTGATTGATTTGATGACTACTAAAATTAATTTAATTTACAGGAGGTAGGTTGCTAATCTGGAAAATTACTGATAGTAGACGCAGTTGTAAAAAATTGCTCTAAAATCACTACGATGGTTCTCGTGGTGTGAGGCTGTGAGGTATTTGAAGTCAGATAACAGTACGATTACAATTTGACGGTAGAATAACCCCACTGCCCAAAACCTATAAAACCGACCGCAAAAAAGGATTTGAGAGTTAATTGATTTATGTTTGTACTGTTAAGTCGGGTATTACTGTGGTTACTTGTTGGCACTATCATATACAGCTTGTTCCAGAGATTTTATCCCTCAGGGACTTTTGTTGGGAGATTAATCTTAGTCATTCTGTTGCTTGTCGTACTGCTGTCGTTCATTAACCCTAATGAACCAGCTGTTGCTTCATTATGGGGGGTAGTGTCGTTTCCGCTCAAACCTCTGGGAGCATCTATCTTGCTGATGATATTTGCAGCACAGAGGATGAAAAGCGGAGGCACACTGGACAAACCAGGAGGATACTTACTCGGCTGGGCGCTGACAATTTTGTTGTTAGCAAGTACACCAGCTGTCGCTTACTTCCTAGTTCGGTCACCGGTCGCAATGGTGGGGCAACCATACTTAGCCAATCAGGAAATTATCCAAAATGTGCGGCTAGCTTCGTCTATGGTACCAGCAACACCAACATCTGAGACACTTGTCGCATTAGGACAAGATACTACCGTAACCAGCGATGGTATTACCTATGCCTCAAGAATGTCTGACATCAGAACAACACCATATCTGTTGCAAACTCCACAAGCTATTAGAACAAGGGGGTTGAGGTTAGAAGATTTTGTACCCAATGCGGAAACACTGCAAATAACAACACGAGTCTGGGAAAGTTATCTTAATCAGATATACACTTTCCTACGTGGTCGTTAAGTGTAGATTGAGAAAATGAGTACTCATAAGGTCAGTCTCGTGGCTGACCTTATTCTTTTGAGAAACGACAAAGTTTACGCTCATTGGCGCCAAAAAATGCAACGTTAATGATTAAAGAGGCAGGCAGTAGGGAGCAGGCAGCAGGCAGCAGGCAGCAGGGAGAAAACTGATCCACGACGTGAATGAATTAAATTCTCCTTTTCTCCCTGCCTCTTAGCGTAGCCTGCTCGTCGAACGCACTGGCTCCCCTTATTCCCTTACACCCCTAATTTTATGAATGTGCCAGAAAGTACTGGGACTTTAAAGTAAAATGAAGATGTTGCGTAATTCCTTGAATGGCAAATTCACGACGACTATCTAAGCTTTTTGCATACCTACGCCCTCATTGGCGGGACGCAACATTTGGCATTATTGCCTTGTTGATAGTGAATGGTTTGGGTGTTTATATCCCTCTGTTGATTCGCTCTGCTGTTGACCGACTCTCAGTAGAATTCAACTTTAATCAAATCAAATATGTTGTTATACAAATTGTATTATTCACTTCAGCCATGTGGTTCATCCGGGTCGCTTCTCGGATTTGGCTGTTTGGCGTCGGGCGTCAGGTAGAATTTGACCTGAAACAACGGATTTTTGAACACTTATTGAAACTGGAACCGTCGTATTTTGCCATCAATAGCGCAGGCGATTTGATTAGTCGGGCGACAAGCGATGTGGACAATATCCGGCGGCTGTTGGGTTTTGCAGTCCTGAGTTTGGTAAATACCTTATTTGCCTACGTTTTCACCTTACCAGTGATGCTGGGTCTGAGTGTAGATCTGACATTAGCCTCACTAGCAGTCTATCCTTTCATGTTTCTCTTAGTATATTTGTTTAGTGATCGCTTACGCAGACAACAGTCCGCAGTACAGGAGAGGATCTCTGACATCAGTGCACTGATTCAAGAGGATGTCAGTGGTATGACTTTAATAAAAATTTACTCTCAGGAAGAAAACGAGCGTCGTGCCTTTGCCAATCGAAATCGGGATCTACTGGAGGCTAATCTCAAATTGGCAAAAAGTCGAAACACGCTGTTTCCACTGATTGGTGGACTAGCCACGGTGAGTTCTTTTATCATTATCTGGTTAGGCTCCACAAGGATTGCCAATGGAAGCCTGGCTGTTGGTGATTTTATCGCACTACTTTTGTACGTAGAGCGTCTTGTGTTTCCGACGGCTTTGTTAGGATTCACTATCACCTCTTACCAACGAGGTGAGGTGAGTATTGACCGCATTGAGACAATTCTGACTGTCACACCCAAAATAAAAGATACACAAGATACGATTCACTTACCACTACATCAAGTCAAAGGAAAACTCACAGCAAGAAACCTGAGTTACACTTACCCTGGTTCCACCACTTCCGCACTGTGTGACATTAATTTCACCATAGCTCCTAGTGAGACTGTAGCAATTGTAGGCGCTATTGGTTCGGGGAAATCGACTTTGGCAAATGCTGTGCCAAGATTGTTGGATATTGAGCCGGGACAGTTGTTTTTGGATGGAGTGGACATTACCAAAATTGCCTTGGCTGATTTAAGAAGTGCGATCGCTTATGTCCCTCAAGATAGCTTTCTCTTCAGTACAACAATTAAAAATAATATTCGCTACGGCGATCCTGTCAGCGAACAACAACAAGTGGAATACACTGCCAAGATGGCGCAAATTCACCCAGAAATCACTAATTTTCCCCAACAATATGAAACCATAGTTGGGGAACGTGGCATTACTCTTTCTGGTGGTCAACGCCAACGTACTGCTTTGGCTAGGGCAATGCTAGTTAATGCCCCAGTGTTAATTTTAGATGATGCTCTTTCCAGTGTGGATAATCAAACTGCGACAGCCATCTTGAAAAATCTTTCTGGTGGTGCGCAACGAAAAACAGTCATTTTCATCACTCATCAACTTTCTGCTGCTGCTACTGCTGACCGTATTTTCGTCATGGACAAGGGGAAAATCGTTCAAAAGGGCACGCACACAGAACTTTTGGAGCAGCCTGGAATGTATAAAACTTTATGGAGTCAGCATCAGATAGAAGAATTATTGCATTAGACTTGTTGCGCTTAACGCTTAACGCTTAACAGGAAAATCGTGTTTTTTATATATTGCGGGAGCGATACGCCAACAGCGCGTCTATTGCTTTGCGCGATACGCGTAGCGTCAAGCCTCCAGCTTATCGCCGCGAGTTAGGCGCTGAGATCTTGCACCTGATTGAAAAACCGAGTTTCTTGAGAATACCTACTCATAGAAACCTTAATTTTCCGTTCACAAACCTGGTTTTTTAGGTTTTGTTGAGAATGAGCCAAGATGTCAGCGCCCAAGGGGCGCGATTACACGCCCGCAACGAATGAAAGAAACACCATCTCCTTTGTTCCCTGTTAAGCGTGTTTCTTGAAAGTAAAAGAATCTCGCCAGATGTTTCACGAAGCGAAACACCGCATATTTAATATTTTTGCAATAAGTTTCATAAAATCGACTCTTTAGGAGGATGTAGTTTATCTGAGTTTTGTAAAACCTAGTGAACGCACTTGCTGGGTGCAAATTTTAAGACATATATATGAAATATCTACATTTTTAACGACTTTTCATCTTACATAAGATATGTTTATTTTGCTTTAACTAAAATTTATAAAAAATCATGATCCCAAGAGTCTTGATGAAGATTCAGTGAATCTACGGTTAAACTTCGTTTGGTTCTGGTGAGCTAGGTTTATATTCTAATTACGCTAAATAACCATATTTTATTCGCTAAATATAATTGGCATCAGAATGTATCAGATATCCTGCACAACAACTGTTGATGGTGCAACGGTGGATACTTGGGAATCGCAACTAACTGCTCATCCATCAGTGAATTCTAGGTTGAAACGATTTTTAGACATTGTGGGAAGCTTAGTAGGACTACTAATTTTATCGATTTTGTTTGTACCAATAGCAATAGCAATTAGAATTGATAGTCCTGGTTCAATTTTCTTCACACAAGAACGTTACGGACTATACGGGCGCTCATTCCGTATCCGGAAATTCCGCTCTATGGTTTCAAATGCCGAGAAGTTAAAATCTTTGGTGCACAATGAAGCTGATGGATTAATTTTTAAAAATAAAAATGATTTCCGAGTCACAAGAATAGGTCGCTTTTTAAGAAGTACAAGTCTAGACGAGCTCCCACAGTTTTGGAACGTTCTAGTAGGGGAAATGAGTTTAGTTGGGACACGTCCACCAACAAAGGATGAAGTGTCTCACTATAATCAACGTCACTGGCAACGCCTAAATGTTAAACCAGGTTTGACAGGCGAATGGCAAGTTAACGGTCGTTCTCAGATAAAAGATTTTGAGCAAGTTGTGGACTTAGATTTGCAGTATCAAAACAAATGGTATCCAATGTACGACTTATTACTGATTGTGAAGACATTCTTCATGATCGTTGGTCGAGTGGGAGCTTTTTAAGGAAGTTATTAAACCTTCAATTTGGTGATAGCTATTTTGCCAGAAAAACACACATCAACATCACTGCCAGGAGTGCGATCGCGCTTACCATATTCACCCTCGTAATAAAAATCATTCCCCTCAATCCGGTAGTTGATGGGTAATGGTTTGGTACAGGGTTGGCAAAACACAACTTCTGGATCTGGTTCTCCTGGAAGCAGATGAGGTAAATTTACGTTCCAAAAAGTCCCCGGTTCTAGGGGACGATTGAGTAAGTCAGCTAAAACAGAACTCGTCCAACGTGCTACCACATCCCAATCAACATTCAGCTTCTTTTTAAGATAGCGAGAAACTGCAATACCAGGAATGCCATGCATAGCTGCTTCCCTGACAGCGGCGACAGTCCCGGAAATGTAGGCATCCACGCCCATATTACCTCCAGCATTGATTCCGGATAATACAAATTGGACATTTGTGCAAATATGTGTTATTGCAATTCTGGTGCAATCAGCCGGAGTTCCTGCAATAGCATACTCGTTTTCAGAGCGACGATGGACATGAATTGGTTGAGTGGTGGTGACTTGATGTCCACAACCAGAAAGATGATCTCTGGGAGCGGCTATTATAACTTCTTTACCATTTACAGCTTTCAGGAGCGCTTGAATACCTGGAGCGTCGATCCCGTCATCGTTGGTGAGAATCAAAGTCATAGATTGTCTACTTAGGACTTGTACAAATATAAGCAACAAGACCGATTTTGAAGCAAATTTGCTTTAAAAGCAATTGCTCAACCAGCAACAGTGTGCGTTCTTCTCAAAACAAATTTCAATACATAAGGTAAGTTGCTAGTTACTATAGAAAATATATTTTAAGTACAAGATATAATAAAGTATTGAAAAATACTCTATTATATCTTGTATTTATACTGAAGTGTTGTTTAAAAACTAGCAACTTTGTTTACATGCATAGAGGTAGCTGTAGATAGGTGGTAAAGTCAATGTATATTATGTAACTCGTGAAAAAACTGCAAAATTATCCAAATCATTACTTATACTATAGTTATAAAAATAACGTATAGTATAAGTATTGAATGACTTAATATACACTCAAAAGAGATGAAATAAAGATTTAAAAAAAATCATGATTCTTGTTTAGATCTTTATAATTAATTCTCAAAGATTTTCTTACTGTTGTAAATACGTGCTTTGTCAACCAACTGCTTAGTAGATTGACAATTGGATTGTTTAAGAAATATTAATTAAATTGATAAATTCAGAAATTGGTTCTTGCTCATGGAAGTATTAAAATCTGGAACATCTGCACAACAAAGACTGCGTCTTCATTTTTTAGACGGTTTACGTGGATTGGCATCTCTATATGTGGTTCTTGTCCACATAAATCGATATATGGGAGAACAAGTACCTGTATTTTTGCAAATTATAGGCAGAACTTTTAGATATGGAAATTTTGCTGTAGCGATTTTCATTGTGCTTTCGGGCTTTGTTTTGATGCTACCGGTAGCCCGTTCGCAAAAGGGTTATCTTTCTGGAGGTTTGTGGGATTATATCCAACGGCGATCGCGTAGAATCTTACCTCCTTACTATGCTGCTCTGTTTTTTAGTTTGCTAACAGCAGTCATCATATTAGGATTTATTCACTTTTTTAATTTCAAGTGGCATGAATCTCCGGAATATGGAGAATTTCATGTTTTCTTTTCCCCTCTTGACGTAATAACACACTTGCTACTCATTCACAACTTCACTCGTGACACACTGGCTTCTATTAATACACCTATGTGGACAGTTGCAACTGAGTGGCAAATATACTTTTTATTCCCACTATTATTGTTACCTATATGGCGGCGTTTCGGCTTATTTCCCGCTGTTATCAGTGCTTTTTTAATTAGCGTAGCACCGTTATATCTTTTTAATGGATTTTTGGAAGCAGCTCATCCTTGGTTTCTCGGCTTATTTGCTTTAGGTATGGCAGCAGCAGATATTCTTTTTTCCGAAAAACCAAAGTTAATTGCGATCAGAAACTCGTTGCCTTGGAACGTGCTTGCGATTGTATTCATTGTTCTTGCCCTGATAGCCGGAGCGCAAACACTGGGAGTTGTTGCCATGATAACCGGATCGCAAAAAATGGGATTTAATTCTTGGATTAGTGATAGTTTTTGTGGTTTGGCAACAGCTTGTCTACTAGTTTACTGTACCAACTCAGTTATAAAAGGCAAAAATACACCTCTCGTTCTGCGGTTATTTGAGAGTCGTTGGGCAATTGCACTCTCAACATTTTCTTACAGTTTATATCTCACTCACGGAGTCGTAGTAACAGTGGTGGGTAATGTCCTTCTTAATCTTCACATGTCGCCAACTGAGTTTATCGTAATATTTTATCTGGTGGCTTTACCACTGTCTTTACTCATTGGTTACTTGTTTTACTTAGCTTTTGAGAGACCATTTATGTCTAATTTTTTGAAAAAGCGCAAGGTAAAAGATGCAGTCAATTAATTCCAGTAAAGAGTCAAAGAAGAAGCGGAGGGGAAGCGAACAGGGAGCAAGGGAGAAAGTATCTTACTAATAACTAATCTCTCAAGAAACGCAGGGAACAGAGAACAGGGAACGCTTAACAGGGAAATGGTGTTTCTTTCATTCGTTGGGGGCGTGTAGTCGCGTCCCTTGGGCGCTCAGATCTTGCATGTATCCGTCTTATAAAAGTGTAAATTGACCAGTATCAGGTGAAATACTAAGACTTACGCACCGTAACGCAATTCCGTGAAGCTCGTTGGGGGAATTCTCCCCTGACGAGCTTCACGTCCGCAAGTTATTAGTGGCATACCAACTATCCATTAATACTGTATAAAAAGGCAATAGCTTATGATACACAATACCTTGAAGCATATCTTCCACATGGTCTAGCTTGCTTTTCCCATCCCCTTGCGGATCATAAATCAGGTAGTCAATTACCCAAAATTGACCGATTTCTGGATTAACATAAGCACAGTTAACTAAACCTATCCCTTTTGATCAATCTTGTTTCCTTTTACCCTTTTCCTTGGAATTATGACGCAGGATGAGTTATTGGTACTGATAGATCGCGCGATGGCTGAGGGTTGGCGAGAGTTAGACTTGTCGGGACAGAAGTTGACTGAGTTACCTAGAGAAATTGGTAAGTTGAAGCAGCTTGAGTCTTTAATTTTGGGAAAGAAGGTTGGAAGTTATGAATTCGTAGGAAACCGCTTTCTCAAAAAGGTTTCAGGCAACAATTTAAAAACGCTTCCACTAGAACAATACCTTTGCCAATTTACGAGGCTGGAACGGTACTAGAAGCATTGTGAATA
>NZ_JCACKO010000097.1:0-15404 GCF_059505445.1 Brasilonema angustatum
GACTATTCAAGTGCAAAGCACCCACAGGTTGATAACCCGCAACTTGGGTTAATACAAAACATAGTTGTATAACCCAGATTCCGCACCTTGATCTGTGAACTGTTACAGAGCATAATTACTGAAAAAATTTTTCAAGTAATTAATTATGCCTTGATATTGGGGGCAAATTTTGTTGGAAATACACTTGATCAGTACGCCCAGTATTTTAGATAGCATCCTTGCATCTTTAAAATAGTGAAAACCTTTGACAGCCAGTTGAGGGGGCGGAAGATGGGTTATAAATCTTTCTGTGTGGCAGATCTGAACCAGCCATAGCCGTATTCATTGGGACAACAGACACTTCACCCAACTCAGCTACAGCAGGCAAATTATAGCCACAAATTTTATCACGACAATGTACCTCACCCTGTGGAAAAAAGCTGTACAAAACGTGAAGCGAACTTCGTTCCGCTGCGCTAACGCGCATGGTCATAGGACTTACGCACGCGCTACGAAAAAGAGTGGGTTGCGATTGCTTCCCTATGCCCTCCGGGCACGCTGCGCTAACGGTCGCAATGACTATAACTACGTTGTTCGTGCGTAAGTCCTGTTAATCATTATTCCAAGTTTTGTAGTCCCATTGCAATCTTGCTGTGCTTCTCAATTTGCCCCATCACTTGTTTTGCCCGTGCAATCACAACCTTTGGTAAACCCGCCAACCTTCCCGCTTCAATCCCATAAGACTTATCCGCACCTCCTGGTTGGACTTGGTGCAAAAAGATAATTTGGTCAGCTAATTCCTTCACCGTCACTTGGTAATTAGCAACATTTGGTAACAGCGAAGCCAATTCATTTAACTCGTGGTAGTGCGTCGCAAAAATCGTCCGCGCCAGAATCTCCGTTGCAATGTACTCCGCCACCGCCCAAGCAATAGAAAGACCATCAAACGTCGCGGTTCCCCTGCCAATCTCATCCAACAACACGAGTGATCTTGACGTTGCATGGTTGAGAATATTCGCCGTCTCATTCATCTCCACCATAAAAGTCGATTGACCAGTCGCCAAGTCATCTACTGCACCTACACGAGTGAAAATGCGATCGCACACTCCCAACCTAGCAGACCCAGCAGGCACAAAACTACCAATCTGCGCCATCAGCTGAATCAACCCCACCTGACGCAAATAACAACTCTTACCACTCGCATTCGGACCAGTGAGGATAATTAAATCAGGAGATGAGGGAATATTTTCTCCCCCTGCTCCCCTGCTCACGCCAGTCGCCTCAACGGAGGGAACCTCCGCACGGTGAGACAGCGCTGCAGGAGGGTCTCCCGACCTAGGCGACTGCGTTAGCGCAGCGGAACCGGAGGTTCTCCCCGAAGGGCGCTGGCTCCCCTGCTCCCCTGCTTCCCCTCCCAGCTGCGTCGAATTCGGCACAAAAAATCCTGCAGGCAAAGACTGTTCCACCACCGGATGACGTCCATCCACAATCATAATTTCTCGTCCTTCCACCATCTCCGGACGACAATAACCTTGATAAACTGCCAACTCAGCCAAACCACACAACACATCCGCCGCTGCTACCGCACGGGAAATATTGCGAATAACTTCCGCCTGTCCCCCCACTTCTTCCCGCAACGCCACAAAAATCTCATATTCTAACTGATTCAAATCATCTCGCGCCGTGAGAATCCGTGCTTCCCGTTCCTTCAACTCAGGCGTGATGTAGCGCTCCTCATTAACCAGCGTTTGCTTGCGTATATAATTAGACGGCACTTGGTTGGCTTTTGCACGAGAAATGCTAATGTAGTAACCAAAAGTTTTGTTAAATCCCACTTTCAGCGTCGGAATTCCCGTCTTTGCTCTCTCCTCAACTTCCAAATTGGCAATCCATTTTTGGTCGTCTTCGACAGTTGCACGTCTTTCGTCCAACTGAGTATTTACCCCAGGGCGAATCAACCCGCCTTCTTTGATATGTATGGGTGGTGACTCCACCAGATGGGCGCGAATTTTCTGTGCCAGTTCTTCTAAAACAGGTGGTACCTTTTGCAATGCTTTCAGAAATGGAGAACGAGCACTACCCACCAAGCGGGATAATTCCGGTAAACGAGAGAGCGAGTCTGCCAAAGCAACTAAATCCCTTGCATGAGCAGTACCAGAACCAGCCCGTCCCGTCAGGCGTTCTAAGTCATAAATTTGACGTAATAACTGCCGTAGATCTTGACGAAGAGTTGTATTTTCTACCAATTCTTGGATAGTCTCTTGCCGGGAACGAATACCCTTAACATCAAGTAACGGTTGTAATAACCACCGTCGTAACGCACGACTGCCCATCGCTGTACTGGTTCTATCCAAAGCCCACAAAAGCGAGCCGACAAAACTACCATCGCGGACAGTTTGCGTAATTTCTAGGTTACGACGAGTTTGATAATCAACAATTAAAAAGTCAGTGAGGGTATAGGTGCGTAACAACTGTAAGGGAATTGCGTTTTCTTTTTGCGTATCTTCTAAATATTCCAGCAACCCACCTGCGGCGCGGACGGCTAGCGGGAGTTGGTCACAGCCAAGTCCTTCTAGGGAGCGTACTTTAAATTTTTGCAACAATCTTGCTCTTGCTTCTGCTTGAGAGAAGGGAATTTGCGATCGCAAACAATAACAAAAAGATGGCGGCAAACATTCGGGTAGATGTTCCGATTTTTCTCCTGCACGCAGTAGTAAACTTCTCAAGTCTGGTGCATTGGTAGGAACGAGAACTTCCGCAGGCTGCAAGCGCATGAGTTCCTGTGTCAAATGTTCTAAATTGCTACCTTGCGTAGTGAGGAATTCACCGGTAGAAATATCTGCATAAACCAAACCCCAATGCTCTCCAGCCATGACCACAGCCGCCAGGTAATTATTGCGACTTGACTTGAGCATTCCTTCCTCTAGCAAAGTCCCAGGCGTCAAGATACGGGTAACTTCTCGCCGCACCAATCGGCCAGCAGCTTCTGCTGCATCTTCCACTTGGTCGCAAATCACAACCGCATACCCTTTTTCCACCAATTGCGTCGCGTGGCGTTCCCAGGCGTGATGCGGTACACCACTCATCGCCACTCGTCCTACGTCGCCTACAAGCTTGCTGGTGAGGGAGAGTTCTAATTCCTGCGCTAAAGTCACAGCATCTTCAAAGTAACATTCAAAGAAATCTCCCACTCGATACAGTAGCATCGCGTGAGGATACTTATCCTTGATATCCACATAATGCTGGAACATTTGAGTCAGCTTACTGCGATCCACTAGCCGATGATCGGCGTGAGGTGCAGTTGGGTTACTGGGTTGGGTTGTTTGGGATGCAGAGTAAGAAGCGCTCATCGATGTCTACCAATACACATGACAACCTGCCAATATCCGATGATACCTTGATATCGAGGATACTCTCAAATTGTTCAAGGTTTTTAACTCTTCGACGAGTTCAGCTAGGAATCTGGATAGAAACTGTTAATTCTTAACACTCCCCACGGCTATCAAAACAAGGCGTTAGCTCGTTTTAACTTAAAGCTGGGGGATTCTTGGCGGGGGCGTCGGAACTTGCAAGGGACTGGCTGGCGGCTATTATAGCGATACTCAATTTCCTTCCTACAACTGACAAATTGCTTTGAGAACTTGTAACAATAAGATTGAACGCTGTCTTTCCATCAAATTTAATTCGCTCATCAAGTGATAAGTTTGAAGATGTCCCTGTTGGATCTTGACAAACTGATAACTTCTTCCATTGGTTGTCAAACCCCAAACTGATTCTTGATGCTCTAAACTTTTATAAGCGTATGTCAGCAGTTGAGGTAATCCTGTTGATATGTCAATCTGACTTTTTTTAGATTCAATTAATAATACCCAGAAAAATGCATTAACTTTTGTACGTTTGGCTTTGGTAATAGCTAAGATATCGAACCTACCTTTGATTTTTGTATCTTCATCTTCAACTTCTATATCAGCTATATCCTCTTCCAAAATAATCTCTATAGGGTAGCGGTAAAAACCAGCCAACCTCATCAAAAGAGCAAGGACAAGAAACTTTACCTGCCCTTCGGAAACTGTGCCAGTTGTGAGGTAACGCCGAAAGTCATCCCGTATTTGCACAAGTTCTTGCTGTTCGACTTCTGTAAGTGGCTCGATAATAAGGGTGTGAATGAGTCACTGTAATGTTATTGGAAGCCTAAAAGGCGCTGAACATCTTCCAATGATAAATTGCTATCTTTGAGGATTGTCATAGTTATGTTGTGCGTATTTTGAAGACTTATTTTCCTTTAAATTTTATAGCAACCAGACTTTTAACAGTTATCAAGTAAGTGCAGTATCAGTTCCATTCCTTAATGAACGGTCGGTTCACTACTCGAAACATTCACGCATCATAAACTTAAAAGAAAAATCTTTTTTTGAACTTAGATCCAAAGCGCTTTGCTGAGGACGCGATCGCTATTATCTAAGCGCAAAGCCCATGAATCAAGCGTGATTCGCGCGTTTTTAGTGGAGGAAATACGCGCTTCGCCATGTGGGAATACTTTGAATTAAGCCCAGCGAGTGGCAAGTTGAAATCTTCCAACGCGAAAGCCCAATGTCCGCAGCACGCACGCTCCTGCAGGACTGGTTTTACCAGCTAGCTGCCTGGTAGCTATTCACTGATTTCACGGAAATTTCTAAATTTCAGATTTTTCCTTGCGAAATGGACTAATCAGGCGGTGATTCTAAGCATACAAACACATTGAGGAATAACAATGACCATTACAAATGAAGCTGCTTCTGCTCAACTTAATAAACCTGTTCTCAAGGAAGGTTCAAAAGGTGACGCTGTTAAAGAACTGCAAAAACTGTTATTAAAATGGGGTGCTTTTGTATCTCTTGATGACGAGGGTGCTTGTGTATTTCCTGGTGAAGAAGTTGTTGACGGTATATTTGGTCCCAAAACAAAAAGTGCGGTTATACTCTTCCAAGGTAAAGTGTTTCTTGTACAAGATGGAATTGTTGCAGATAAAACTTGGCGAGCACTTTTTCTGAATGCGCCAGTTGATATGCCTATCCTCAAGAAAGGTAGCAAGGGAGATCTTATAAAGAAGGTTCAAGAAAGACTGGCGATCGCCGACTACTATAACGGTAAAATTGACGGTGATTTTGCTAACAGTACAGAAAGAGCAGTCAAAGCTCTGCAAAAGGAGGCAGAGTTACCTGTGGATGGAGTTATTGAAGCTCGCACCTGGTTTGCGGTAAGCCAAATTAATACAATTTTCTGTTAATTAATTCGCTTTGAAAAGACCCAGTTTCTTTGAGAAATTGGGTCTTTTTGATTGTGGGACTTTTAGAAACTAACACCAAGTTTGTACAACTCGACCTGTTAATTGCTGTCCCAGCCAAAATGTATTACTAGAAAGTGTATGTAGATTTTGCTTTTCGACTTTCCAGTTTTGCTGCGGATCAAATAAAGTGAGTTCCGCTTTTTGACCTGGCGCGATTGCACTTATTCTCTGTTGTAAACACTCTGCCGGACGAGTACTAAAAGCTTTCCACAATTCTAATGCTGTAAATTCTCCTGTTTCTACTAGATGCTGCCATAAAAGAGGTAATGCTAACTCGTAACCAATTGCCCCTGGTGGTGCTTCGGCAAAAGCAACGGTTTTTTCTTCGTAGGTGTACGGTCTGTGGTCTATGGCTATTGCATCTATTACACCCGTCCGTACTGCCTGCCGTAACGCTGCTACGTCATTAGGAGTTCCCAAAGGGGGCTCTAAACGAAGACTTGGATTATAGCTTTTCAGTGCTTGCATGTCAAGTAAAAGATGCATCCAAGTGGTACTGACGGTAATCGGTAGACCTCTGGCTTTGGCTGATGCAATCAGTTCGACACTGCGAGCAGTGGAAACACGCATGATATGTACTGGCGTACTTGTGGCGGTGACTAATTCCAACAAAGCGGCGATCGCAGAGGTTTCCGCACTAGAAGGTATAAAAGGCAGCCCAAAACGGATAGCATCTGGAGCTTCCCGGATCACGCCATTTCCCATCAATTGGCGATCGCAACACCAAAATGCAACTGGTTTCCTCAAAGGTTGGATATATTCCAACACCCGACGTACCAGCCCAAAATTTTCCCAAGGCTGACTATCAGTAAAGCCAACCACCCCAACTGCTGCCAAGTTTGCCAATTCAGTCATTTGCTTGCCAGCAACATCTAAACTAATTGCACCCCAGACATTGACCTGGGGAGAAGACAATGAGGACAAAGGAGAATTTTGCTTCTCCCTCATTTCTACACCAGTCACCTGCTCTGGTAAATCTTCCTGGAGTTTACGCTTACCCTGGCGCTGGCTTTTCATCTGGCTCATCACCTCCAACTCCCCTCCTCGCTTCTGCAACTGTGCTACCACAGCCGGATTATCAATCACGGGTAGGGTATCGGGTAAGATACTAATTCGTGTAAAGCCCCCAGCAGCAGCAGCTTGCAGGAGAGACACGAAGGTTTCGCGTTCTTCAAATCCTGGTTCTCCAGAGTGGCTATACAAATCTACCAACCCTGGTCCTAATATCAACCCTTGACAATCTCTGACACGAGTGTTGCTTGGCACATCAGAAATGTGATTCGTTACAGACTTGATATAGCCATCATCAATGAGCACATGAGCAATTTGGTCAGTTCCAGAAACAGGGTCGATAACCCTGACTTGTTGTAGCAGTTCACTTGTCATTTTCGCTATCAACCATCAGCTATCAGCTATGAGCTTTTTAACTTTTATATATTCTTAACTGTGCGCTTGTGTTACGTAACCCAAGAATCAACTCGCGGCAAAAGGCTGAGGGGGCAAACATTACAATGCTACAATGCTCCCGCCGCTGTTTTATCAAGTACGCCACCACCTAAATGAGCGGTAATGTTCATGGCTTGCAGTACTGGTTTGCCACTTGCTTCCAAGGGGTAGTCAATAACACTTACTGCACCGTTACCCTGACGAAAATTCCAAAAATGCTCTGACGATAAACCCAGAACGTGACAAAGCAGGGTTTTGTTAGTAGCATCATGAGCAACAACTAATCCAATTTTGAGTTCGTTTGCCAATGCAGTTTGGACAATTGACTCCCACGCTGCGACACTACGTTCCCAAACTTGTTGTAAGTTTTCTCCTTCTGGCATTTGGACTTGTGCTGGGACTGTTCGCCAGCGATCCAACTCTCCTGGAAATTCCTGCTCTATTTCTTTTTCTAATTTACCTTCCCAAAGTCCGTGACTAATTTCCCTTAAACCATCCTGTAATTCCAAATTGACATCAGTATGATACCGCAAAATAATTTCTGCAGTTTCTTTAGGACGCACCATTGTGCTACTGAGTGCAAAATCAATCTCTACGTCTTTGAGAAACTGAGCAGCTTTTTGTGCCTGCTGTTTACCATTGTCGTTGAGGGGGACATCAATTTGCCCCTGAAATCTGGTTTGGCGGTTCCACTCAGTTTCTCCGTGACGCACCAGCAACAACCTTACACCTTTGTGATTTGGGCGAAATGAGGGCAGAATATCTCCTAAATGTTGCGTCTGATTCAGAGATTCTAGTTGGACAGGTTCTCCCAATCCTCCAGAAAAATTCAGTACACTGATGCAACAGTTAGATTGTTGTATGGAATGGTAGCGTTCTGGAGGGATTTCCAGTGCCGTGCTCAAAAGAGCACGATTAATGCCATTATGTCCCACAACAAGTATTGTTTCGTTTGGATGGCGAGCTAAAACTTCTTGCCAAAACTGCCGCGCCTGTTCGTACAAAGCCACAACAGGAAAATGTTCTGTTGTTTGCTCACCGTCTTTTACAGACATCCGCAGTAGCTGAGGAGTTTCCTGCCAAATACGGTAGTCTTCACGAAACTTCTCTTTCACTTCAGCAGAAAGCATTCCCTGCCATAAAGGCAGATCAATTTCCATTAACAGATCAGAAGTTTGGGGAATAGCAGACTGCTCAGTATGAATTGTCAACTCACGGTGAATAATATCTACTGTATCTTTTGCACGTTGCAAAGGACTGCTATATATTGCATTAAATAGGAAATTACTGAGGGCTTTGCCTACTTGAGTAGAATCACTACGACCTTTTTCAGTTAACTTAGAAGCATCCAAGCGTCCTTGTACGCGTTTTTCGGTATTATAAGTACTTTGACCGTGGCGCACGATAATTACACGAGTCACGTTTTACCCTCCTGTATCTAAAGGAATCATTCTACTGTAAAGTGTTAGCAGAATAATCTCTTGACAGAAGTCTACCTCATGTGTTGACTACTCTTGCAATTACCTGAAAATGAAGATCCCTCCAAGCTTATAGGCATTTTAGCCCAAAATCTGGAGGGTATTTGAGTTTTTGGATTGTTATGGAGATTTTACCCAAAAATTTCCGTAAAACAACAAGAAAACTCATTATTTCTATTAATTTCCATCTTTATCTAGATCAACCTGTACTTTCACCCCATCATTACTGTAAAACGAGTCATCTCCTTGGGGGAAAAGCAGATTGTTTGGAGTTGTTAACGGTTCTCTACGACGTAATTCGACTTGATCCCCAAGTTGCAAAACATCACCTTGATATACACTTTCTGCATAATTTTTTTGTGGGACATTATTTTGAGAATTTAGTCCTGTAAAAAATCTTGCGAAATCACCTTCGGCTGTTCTATTACTTACGCCAGTTAAGGAATTTCCTTGAATTGTGTAATTCCCAGTTTTTGAGTTTGATGAGACTGAGGACTGTGCGTAAACTTTGGTTTGTAATCCGGCAGTTGCCGCTAGTATAGCCAAGGCAGAGAATATTTTGAAGTTCATTGTTTTTCCCCAAACTTTAGATTATTTTTTGCATAAGTATGAAAAAGCTTTTTGACTTAGCAGTATAGAGTCAGCTTTATACAACAAACGTCTTGGAATAAACGCTTTTTGAAGTTTAAAAAATTTTCTAATAGCCAAAAAGCTAAACCATAGCACGTTATTCAGAGTTTATGTTTGAGAACGCATTATGGAACAAGCACAATTTTTTATGATTGTCGAGCTTGATTAAGCTCTACAGGTTGAGTTTACTGCTGTGCCCCTAATTAGCGAGGTATTAGATACTCACTCTTAATAATTGCTGTTGTCTGTTAATACAAATAAACAAGTACTTTCTAGGATATTAAAGATTTGTAGATTTTTCCTCTTATTTGAGAGATATGTCTATAAGCATAGATGAAATTTGCTAATCTCATTAGCGAACCAACAACGCCAACACTATTGTTTCGTAGATTTATGGTTGTGGTTTCACAGATACATCCCTGGCATATTCTGATCAAAAAATATGCCATGAATTCTCAGGATTAAGAATGGGGTTATAAAACAGATATATACGAAAAAAAACCAGCAATGTCCTTTGATACCCAACTGCTACCCCGCATCAATGCCAAATCAATGCGGGAAGATGGTAAACAATATTACGTAGATACTCAGGGAAATCGCTTCCCTAGTGTGACGACAATACTTAACGCCACCAAACCCCAAGAAGACCGTGATCGGCTGTTAAATTGGAAAGCGCGTGTTGGAGGTGAAGAAGCCACCCGAATTACAACAGGAGCCAGTCGTCGAGGAACGCAAACCCACAAACAAATTGAACGTTATCTACTCGGAGAAAATCCTACTTGTCCTGAAGCCAGTCGTCCTTATTGGGAAAGTATCAAACCTGTTTTAGAAGAAATTGATACAGTCAAACTTGTGGAAGGCTCAGTCTTTCACTACAACATGAGTTATTCCGGCAAAGTAGATTGTGTCGGAAGTTACAAAGGTATTCCCTGCATTTGCGAGTGGAAAACAGCAGACAAACCTAAAGGTTCTATTGAGCGTTTATATGAACATCCTCTGCAATTAACAGCTTACATAGGAGCAGTTAACCAGTGTTATCTTGAATATGATATTGAAATCAATCACGCCCTGTTGGTTGTAGCAATACCAGACACAGAAGCTGAGGTATTTTGGTTTGAGCCAGAAGTCATGAAAGATTACTGGAAGCAATGGGAACAACGAGTTGCTGAGTATTGGAAACGTAGAAACAGTTGGAGTTGGTAAAGCAGAGTTCACACATTAACTACGCAACGAAATCCAATATGACAAGTTGAGGTATCTACTGTTTCTGGATGACGTGCGGCTGGTCGATAACGCTGGCAGTAGTTAGGGGCACACAGAAAGGAACCACCTTTGAGTACCTTTCTGGGTATTTGGGAGGGTGTATTTGGGTCAAAGCTCTCTTCGCGTGTTCCACCTCTGGGGTTGACCGGAATACAGCAAGATTTTGTCTTATTTTCCGGGTGAGAATCTCGATACCAGTCAGTTGTCCACTCCCAAACGTTGCCGATCATATCGTACAAACCATAACCATTTGCAGGATACGAGCCGACAGATTCTGCTCCTGGAGAGCGCGGCTTTAGGTTTTGCCAAGGAAACTCACCTTCCCAAGTGTTAGCCATCCGCTTACCTTTAGGAGCAAATTCATTTCCCCAAGAGTAGACAGCACCCTCCAGCCCACCGCGAGCCGCAAATTCCCACTGTGCCTCTGTTGGTAACAATTTACCAGCCCAAGCTGCGTAAGCTTCAGCATCTTCATAGGCAATATGTACCACAGGATAATTGTCTCGCCCTTTGATAGAACTTCCAGGTTCGGCTGGATGTCGCCAGTTTGCACCCGGCACATAAACCCACCAGCTACAAGTTTGTAAATTCACTGGATGTTTCGGCTGCTGAAAGACAGCCGAACCAGGTACTAAAAGTTCCGGTATAGCTCCAGGATAATCTTCTGGCTTTGGTGGACGTTCTGCCACTGTCACATAGCCAGTTGCTTTCACAAAACGTTGAAACTGTTTGTTAGTAACAGCATAGCGATCCATCCAAAAGCCATCTACACGGATAAGATGGGCTGGAGCTTCCTCTGGGTAATGGTGGTCAGACCCCATCACAAAAGCGCCACCTGGTATCGGGACCATATCTTTATCAGGTGCTTTACCAGGACGCTTGATCGCGATTTGTCTACCAGATTTACCAGATGAAACCTCGTGATGTACTGTACGTTCCTGCATGAATGACTTTTCCTTAAGCTGGGTAAGGCAGTACTTGTCCGTTCCATTCCTCAAAGCGATCGCGCAACTGCTGGAATACTTTGGGATTGTTATCCTTAAGATCAGTTTGTTCGCCTTCGTCAGCAGCAAGATTGAACAGATATTCCTTCTCTCCCTGACGCAAGTACTTCCAATCCCCACTTCGGACTGCTGCTTGGAGTTGCCCTGAAGGACGCCCACCAACATTAGATTTATAGCGCCAGAACAGCGTTCGAGGATAAACGGGTTTTTTGCCCACAAGAACTGGAAGCAAATTCCGACCATCAAGTGGATAGTTGGGGTCGGGTGAAGTACCTGTTGCTGCCAGAATTGTTGCTGTTAAGTCGAAAGTGATAAGAACTTGGCTGTTCACTTGGTTTGGTTGAATCACTCCGGGCCAGCGAATAAAAGTAGGGACTCGTATACCACCTTCATACAAACTGCTTTTTCTCCCTTGAAAAGATCCGATATCAGAGTATCTCTCACCCCCGTTATCACTGGCAAAAATGACTATGGTATTATCAGCCTGCCCAGAATCTTTTAAAGCTTGCAAGACTTTACCAACTCCCTCGTCTAGCCTTTTTAGGATCGCAGCGTAAGTTTCTTTTGACCCTCCGGCAGTATAATCGTTTGAATTGTAGAAAGTTCGACTCAACTCTTCATCTTCTGGTCCTTCCCAAGGCCAATGAGGTGCATTGTAATGAAGGCTCAGGTAAAACGGTTGATTGCGGGGTCTGGTGAGGAATTCAACAGCACGCTCAGTATACAAGTCTGTAGCGTAGCCTGGTTTATCTACAGGCACCTCACCTTCATAGAAGTCAAGTTCTCCAGCTACACCTTTGTGGGTAAAGTAGTCGATCCCCCCACTGTAATTTCCAAAGAATTCGTCAAAGCCACTCTTGAGTGGACCGTAATCTGGAAGAAAGCCAGCGTGCCATTTACCAACCAATGCTGTCTGATAACCATTGGCTTTTAAAAGCGAAGCGATCGTTGGCTGTTGAGGCGGTAATCCTACATTGTCACTTTCAACTAGAGGTTCTTGAAGACCAACTGGCAATCGCGCTGGATAACGACCTGTAAAAAAGCCGATCCGTGTTGGCGTGCAAACTGTTTGCGCTGCATAAGCATTGGTGAAGCGTGTACCTTCGGTTGCCAACTGGTCTAAATTCGGCGTCTGATAGGTTTTTCCATAAATACCAATGTCGCCCCAGCCCAAGTCATCCGTCAAAATAAACAGTATGTTCGGACGCTTTCGTTTGGCAGCGACAGCAGAAAACACACTCGATCCTCCTAATGTCAAGACTGTGCTGGCAAGTGCTGTCCCCACAAACTGACGACGACTAATTGGTGGTAGTTTGCGTTTGTTCATTGATTTCTCCTGATCAGTTTTTGATTACCTAGGTTAAGCATGGTGATTCGAGCCTGAGTGATGAAACTTCAGACTTGTTGGACACACATTTGTGATCTATAGGCTACAAATTGATTGGTGCTATGTCCCTGCTTATATTCCGGCAATAGGATCGGCTAACAGTATTTTTACTAAAGACATAATTGCACATATAGAATGCGCAAAGCAAGTATTTTTATAACAAATTGTGTCGAAGATGACAGGAAAATAGATTAGTAGCCTTCACTCCTATTTTCAAGTTAGGCTGGAGTGGATTGTGTTTTAGAAAAAATTGCCTTTCAAGCCCTTGCCGCAAATTTTCTCTGAAGGTAGAGATATATCCATTGACAGAAAACAGAAATAATAGGAATATAAGCGCCGGTCAAGTCAATAGTAAGCTGCTTGACCATCAAAGGTCAGAGGTTAAAGAGGAATGGGGCGATACGAAAGGCGACCAGATAACCCACGAGAAAAAGGCGATCCATATGGGACAGCAGAAAGTGCCTTACGGGCTGTCACTGAGGAATTGCAAATTCTCCAACGGAATTTGCTTAGGTCTTTACAGGAAGATACCAAGCGGTTGCAAGCAGAAAAAGACCGCTTAACTGAAGACATTAGACGCCTGGAAGAGGAAAAAGAACATCTTCAACAGGCGTATCAAATTAATGAGCAGCAAACGTTAATTCGTCAATTGTCACAAGTATTAGCTAATCATATATCAACGCAGCTGCAATCTTCTTTGGGAACTTTAGCTACCCAAGCTATGGAGCGTGTTTCCCAACCACTGGGAAGTTCTGAATCTGTACAAACCAGTCGCTCCACCAGTGAAGCAAATGAGTATGCAGAAAAACTTTTGGGTTCTTTGGATGACACCCTTACTATTACCTTTAACTCACTGCAACAGGAGTTGAAAAACTATCAAAGCGGTCTTTCTCAGCAGTTGTCCCGAATGATAGTCCAACAAAGGGAAGGCGAAGCAATTTTAATAGAATTAGTGAATAGTCTGCGTAGAGAACTGGAACAAACAACACAACATTCACCATCTGCAATTGCACCAGTTCCCTCTGGTGAGATTGAACAAATTCTACAACAGCAACAGCTGAGTTCTGAGGAAGTACCAACAAAGTTGCAAAGAGATATTCCTCCAGAAACTACAATTTTACCTAGGAGTTTACCCCAGGAAGAAACCCCTGCTTGGAATTCTCTTTCCCAAAGTATAGTCTCGCCAAGCGAAACAACTCAGTCTCCTCCTGTGTTAGAAGAACCAACTCCGGTAGCATCTCCAAGACGCGCCGTTTTAGAGCCAGAAACATCTCCTCCACCAGAACCACAACTTACACCAAGGCAGAGGGGAATTTCTTCTTTACAAATCACAGGAATTATCCTGCTTGCATTGTCAACAGTAGCAACAGCGCTGTATAACGTAGCTATTAAGGTAATTTTCCTGCCTGGCTCCCAAATTTTGGGTGTGTTTGATGCACAACGCCTGATCTCACCAAATTTGGGTAATTCACTTTTCATTTTGATGCTCAGGATGCTGGTGGTTCTACCGCTAATGTTGCTTTTGGCTCCCATGCTACATTCACGAGTATGGCAAGATCTGCAATACCTGAGTGACTCAGTTCGAGGAAACTCCAGTAATCCGAGTACAAAACAAGTGTTGATACTGTCAATTGTCAGTGGATGCTTTTTGTTCCTCTCTCAGGTACTCATCTACCTTGCCATCGGTCAAATTCCGACTGGGATGGCGATCGCACTTTTCTTTGTGTATCCAATTATCAACGGACTGGTGTCATGGTTTTTGTTCCGCGATCGTCTAACTTTATTCAGTTCTGGCGCTATAGCTGTTATTGGCATGGGTGAATTATTGGTTTTAGGAAGTTCTAACAGTAGTGTCATTGGTAATACTCGTATCGGCAGCATTGCAGCAATTGCTTCAGGAGGTGCTTTTGCTGTGTACCTCCTAGTCTCCCGCATGTGTGCAGCCAAACTTCATCCAGTGTCTCTTACCTTAATCAATTTTGCTACGATGTTGCTGTTGTCTGTCTTCGGTTTGATACTGCCTTTACCCACAAGTTGGAACTTGCAACTAAACCGTGGTTACCTGCTAGAACTTGTTTTATGTGCTTTCCTATTGGGTGTACTAACGCTCTTCAGCTATCTGTTCAATAATTTTGGAATTCGTAAAATTGGTGCCTCACGCTCAGCAATTATCGGTGCCAGTATTCCTGCTCTAACGGTCATTTTTGCTGGGTTGATTCTTCAGGAAACTTTGCAACTTGAGCAAGTTTTGGGAGTGCTGCTGGTTAGCTTTGGAGCAGGGGCTCTCTGTTTTGAAAAAATCCGCAGGACTAAGCCTTTTCATCAGTCTTCGCAGTGAATGAGTCCCCGTCCCAATACGGTTCGGTTTAACGGAACCGTATTGGGCAGGTGGATAGTGTGGTTCACAATTGTTGAAATGGGCTGCAAGTAAGAGTCAGAATGGGCTTTGCCCGGCTGCGCTAGTACCGTTTCACTTTTAGGTTGATACAAATGGGCAGCACTTGGGTGCAGGGTGCACCGGAGCAGGGGAAAATAATTGCAGAAAAATCATTTGTATCAAGCCCGGTCGTGAAATCGTATAACAGCAATTCTGATTCAGAATATCCCCACGCATAAATCCGGGGGCTTTAGACCATTATTCATTCACTTTAGTGGAAACGGCCACGCCTTACGGTGAGTAAGCGCGCTATGCAGCAGGTTGTCGTCACCTGCTGCATAGCGCTGTATCACTAGTTCCACAGCTCGTTCGTTCTGAACACCCTATGGCTAACGCCACGCCTTACGGCTATCGGGGAGAACCTGAGCCCTATGGCTTACGCCACGGCTGCGCCTAACGGGGCACGGCCCCGTGCCGAACGGTTCCGCTAGCCCCTAAGGGGGCCGGAGCTAAC
>NZ_JCACKO010000098.1:0-14291 GCF_059505445.1 Brasilonema angustatum
AGTCCCCTGTTTTATAGAGGCGGGAATCGGGATCCGTGCTAAACGGGTTGGCGATAAATTTCTCGTTGGTCAATTCTGGTCGGTTGAGGTAGCCGCGTGCCAATCCTGCACCACCAATGTGCAATTCTCCTGGTATACCTACAGGAACTGGCTGTAGATATTGATCAAGAATGTAAATTTGTGTGTTAGAAATCGGGCGCCCGATGGTCGGTGAGTTACTCGTCCCTTTTTGTATCAGGGTAAATGTAGAGTAGGTGGTATCTTCTGAAGGCCCATAAAGATTGAATACACGCTTGACTTGACTGTGCTGATAAATTTGCTGCACAAGTTGATTTTGCAGAGCTTCACCAGCCAAATTAATTGTGCATACCTGCTGTGGTAAACTCTTCTCTCGAATTAACTCAGCAATCGCACTTGGAACTGTATTAATCAGAGTGACTTGGTTGGCAGTAGTAATCGTGGATAAATGTAAAGCATTTTGAGCTATAACGACCTTTCCTCCTACGCTCAGAGGAACAAAGAACTCAAAAACTGAGAGGTCAAAACATATAGAGGTAGAAGCTAAGACACCAGCAAGTTGCTCTGGTGTAAAAACCTTTTGCGCCCAGCTTACTAAAGCAACTGGACTGTGATGCTCTATAGCTACTGCCTTTGGTCTACCTGTAGAACCGGAGGTATAAAGTACGTAGGCTAGATTTGATGGTTTTACTTTACCGCAAATTTCGCTGATTTGGGCAAACTCCTGGTTAGCAGTATCCAAATATACAAGGTTAGCTCTATGTTCAGGTATCCTCTCGATTAGATGCTTTTGTGTGAGCAACACTGGAACTTGAGCATCTTTTAGTATAAAGCTTAAACGCTCAGTAGGATACTCAGGATCAAGTGGCACATAAGCACCACCCGCTTTGAGAATCCCCAACAGTCCCACGACCATCTCTAAAGAACGCTCCACACACAATCCCACCAGCACATCCGCTCCTACGCCCAAAGATTGCAAGTAATGGGCTAATTGGTTAGCACGACAGTTCAATTGCTCATAGGTGAGTTGTTGATTTTCATACACAACTGCCACTGCATCGGGTGTACGCTCTACCTGCTCCTCAAACAACTGATGAATACACTTATCAGAGGGGTAATCAGCTTGAGTATTGTTCCACTCAAATAACTGCTCTTGCTCAACTTCTGTTAGCAGAGGTAATTGGCAAATCTGCTCTTGAGGATTAGCTACAATACCTTCAAGCAAGGTCACAAAAGGCCCTGCTATGCGCGCGATTGTAGTAGCCTCAAATAAATCAGTATTATATTGCCAACACAGCTGCAAAGCTCCCTGAGCTTCCATCACTATTAAATTTAGCTCAAAGTCGGCACCGCGTTGTCCGAGCAAGTATGGCGCCATTTGAAGCACTTGTTCTCCACTGTGGAATGAATTCTCTGTTGGTTCACACCAACGTTGTCGTTGCCAAGTGAAACTAACTTGACACAAAGGACGACGACTTGGATCTCGCTGTGGCTGAAGTTGTTCTGCTAAGAGAGAAAAAGGGTAATCTTGATGCTTTTGGGCTTGTTTTACCTTGTTGCTGACTTGAGCGAGAAATTCTTTGAATGTCACGGTTTCCTCTATGGAAGCCCGCAAGACATTCAGATTAACGAAGTAGCCAACAGTGTCTTTAAACTTTCCACCCCCTCGACCTCTCATTGGGCTTCCTATGAGGATGTCTTTTTGATTCGTGTAGCGGTAAAGTAGCACGTAAAATGCTGTTAGCAGAATCTTATAAAGACTTGTTCCAGAAGTTAAAGCTAGATTCTTTAATTTTTGAACTAACTGTTCATCTAGCTTTAAAATATGTCCTGCCCCTTGATAAGTCTGTATTGGGGGGCGGGGTTTGTCTGCTAGCAAATTCAAAATTGGCAATTCGCTAGCTAGTTGTTCTTGCCAGTATTGCCAAAGTTTTTCTCCTCTCGAACTAGATAGCATTTCTGTTTGCCAGCGGACAAACTCTAGATAAGATTTCTTTTGAGTTAAAGAATCTGCGGCTGCTTGTGTCTGCTCTTGACTAACTTGCTCGATTTCATTAGCATACAAAGCTTGAAATTCACTCAGCAGTAAATCCATAGACCACATATCACCTGCAATGTGGTGCTTTGTTAGCAACAGAACGTGTTCTTTTACTGATTGAGTAAATAAATTAACCCTTACAACTGAATCTTTTTCTAGGTTAAAAGGGCGGTCAGCTTCAGCAAATATTTGCTCTTTTAAGTAATTTTCACTCCAATTGCTGGCATCTATAACCTCAATACTAAATTTCGGATCTTCATTAATTTGCTGAATGGGTTTACCGTCAAAGGTGGTATACGTGGTTCTAAGAATAGGATGCTTTTCAATAATTTTTTCCCATACACGGGTAACAGCGGCAATATTTAAATATGAATTAATTTTTACTGTAATAAATATATTGTAAGCAACACTCTCTGGAGCCATTTGGTAGATAAACCACATTGCTTCTTGACCAGAGGAGAGGGGGTAAGTTGTGTTTACAATTCTGTTCATTGGAGTTCCTTAAAATCATTACAATCTTGATGACTACACCAGAGAGAGTATGTGAATAGAGTTTTTGTAAACAAATAAATAATAAGATATTTCAAACTTTAAAGAGAAGTTACCCACCCTGACTAAATTACATTATCGCAAATTTAACAAGCAGTCAATCATAAACAGCATAGAAAAGGACAATGTGCTTAATCCCGTAATTCTTTACTCGCTTAATGTACTGCTTTCCCTTCAACATAGAAGTAGTGATCAGACCATCTAATCCTTTTGATTGGAGAGATTGCATCAGTTTTGCTTTCTGCATAATAAATAGTCTTGAGAATAGCTTCAATTCCATATCCTACTACAGCATCCTCTGCAACTGTTATTGGTTCAAGGAGGGAATACCTCTTACGATGCCAAACAGTCTTCCCAAGGTTGTGAGAGTTGCTGCAATACCAGCTGAACTACCTTCTGATGCGACAGTTATAATCACAAGAATTACCTCAGGAAAACCTATACTAGCAACTTTTTTAACAATTTCGTCCATTGTAGTTACTTATAATCTTACGTTTTGGTTCAAACATTTCTCAGATTTTTGTGATTATTTCGCAGAATTTAGATTAAAGATGCTCAAAAACCTCTCAATCTTATCAAAAAAATGTAATACGTAATTAAGACAGTTAAGACAGTTAAGACAGTTAAGGAGATATTTAAAAGAATAAAAACAGGGAATAAAAAACTAGACTAGTGCCGCTGGCGTTCGTCAAAAGTCAAAAGTCAAAAAGCTTATGATCTAGGCTTCTCGTTGATTTTGTAGACGCGGAGCTGCTTCGGTGCAGAATATGGGTGTTTTATTTCCGCTGACCTTGTACTAGTACACGGAGCGCGTAAGTTCTGTACGCAGGCCAAACGCGCCCCGTGTCAACAATAACTTCTCAATGTCAATAAACTCCAGAATAATCGCATTAATGCATACTTCTTGACAAGATTCTAAGCGTAGACACTCTGGGGTTTGCCGGAGGCATCGTCTTAACCCCTGAAAAACCCATCAAACAATAAATTCTTGTTCTCCTGTTTCTGCACTTATTCAGGTTTTTGTCAAGACTAATGTAAGATGCGTTTGCCCTGTTTTTAGTAAACCGCTGATCTAAGCCTTTTTTGTAAAAAAACTAACTTTAATATAAGTATAGTAAACTAGATAAATCCAACTGCTAGTCAACAGATGATCGTGCAACTCTATGTCTTTCAAGTTCAATCGTGGATTTTTTAAATATGACTTTATAGATTATCACGCAGTTATGTGTGTGCCTATTGATGCAGATATAAAAGAAATTCGTAAACGCTATCTCAAAATTGCCCGCCGTTTGCATCCTGATACCTGTAGGGATGAAAACGATACGGAAAAAGAACTTGCTAATGAATTGTTATCTAAGCTGGTGAATCCAGCTTATGAAACACTCTCTGGTGAGAAACAGAGAATGGAACATCTTTTAATTTTGTCGCAAATGGGTAAGCGTTTGGTGCAAGAATCAGCTTCGGTGGAACTCAATAGCGATGTGGCTCAGCAGTTAGCTACTGCACCTCATTTCGAGCATATCTATCAGAGTGGACTTGCCAAAATCGCAGAAACTCAATATGACTCTTTAGACAAGATACAAGACACCATAGCCTTAGTCAGCGAGTTGAATTTGGTATACACTATGCGGAGTGCTGGCAAAATATTTGCAGCAGCCCCGCCGCTGATTGCTCAACCAGATATTCCAACGAATGCACCAGCAGTCAACAAAGCCCCTGTAATTTCTCCACCACAAAAGAAAGACTCGGTGGTCTTACAATACATCCGTCGTGCTCAAGATTTAATATCACAAAATCAATTGGCACAAGCAAGGGTAGAATTACAAGATGCTCTGAAGCTAGAGCCAAATAATAGTCGTTGCCATAGCTTGATCGGAGTGGTCTATTTGAAGCAAAATCTAACCACGAGTGCAAAAGTGTACTTTAACCGCGCCCTGCAATTAGACCCCAAAGACGAAACAGCGTTGGCGGGGAGACTTAAAGTTGAACAGATTACAGGGCAAAAACCCAATGGTGCGAAGCGTACAGCATCGCCCAATATTGGGGGTGGCGGTTTGTTTGGTGGTTTGTTTGGTGGGAAGAAAAAATAATGGTGTATCAATCTCCAGTGGGAGCGAGGGATTTATTGCCCTTAGATGTGGCTCAAAAACGCTGGATAGAAAACAGGTTACAGCAAGTGTTTCATCGTTGGGGATATCACAGAATTATCACTTCAACCTTAGAGCGTATGGATACGCTGATGGCGGGGGGAGCAATTGATCGCTCTGCGGTGATTCAACTGCAAAATGGTAATGATGAGGATTTGGGGCTACGTCCAGAACTGACAGCCTCTATTGCTCGCACGGCTGTAACGCGCATGGCGGGCGTGAATTATCCACAACGCCTGTATTACAATGCCAATGTTTTCCAACGTACAGGCGAGTTGAAGCACAACCGTCAGCAAGAATTTTATCAGGCTGGGGTAGAGTTGTTGGGCAGTGGCAGTGGCTTAGCCGATGCAGAAATTCTGTTGTTGGTAGCAGATTCTTTACAGGCTTTGGGTTTGAACCATTGGCATTTGATTTTAGGTGAAGCCCAAATCACGCGATCGCTCCTCAAAGCTTTTCCCCCTCATCTACAAGAAAAAGTCCGGAGTGCGATCGCCCATCTTGACCGCGTAACCATAGACACTTTACCGTTGAGCGATGAACTACGGGAACGCGCCATAATCATGCTAGATTTGCGCGGAAAGCCTGCGGATGTTCTGCAAAAAGTCAGCAGTCTAGGTTTAGACCAGAGTCTACAAGCAGTCGTAGATAATCTGAAAAACCTAGTAGAGTTACTTGAGCACTCAGTAAAATCGAGTACATATTCACCGTCAGCAAGAGGGATAGAAATCATCCTCGACCTGAGTTTATTACAAACCTTTGACTATTACACAGGTATTGTATTTGAGGTCATCAGTCAGACTGATGGACAAACGCGGGTTCTTGGGCGGGGTGGTCGTTATGACCAGCTTTTAAAGCTTTATCATCCAAAAGGAGAAAGCATACCAGGAATAGGTTTTGCACTGTTCTTGGAAGGTTTACAACAAATTCTCTTGTCTACTGGGCGGTTACCACAAACGACGCCAGGAAGTAATTGGTTGATTGTACCAGAAACGCCGGATGCTTACACAGCTGCCTTTGCTTACGCTACAAAACTTCGAGACTCGACTCACTTGGTACGGGTAGAAATGGATTTGGGGGGACGAGATGCGGATGAGATTCGACAATATGCACGCGATCGCACTATCAACCAAATTGCTTGGATTAAAGCTGATGGTTCAAAGACGATTGAGTCAACAATTAGGGGTGTAAGGGGGTAAGGGTATAAGGGTGTAAGGGATAAATATGTGGTTCACGGTTTCTGTTTTTATATCTCCTACTCACCTACACTCCTACACACGCCAGATACCTCTGTCGGGAAACCCTCCTATGGCACTTTGTGCCACGCTACGCTATCAGTACTGGCTCCCCTATACCCCTACACACGCCAGATACCTCTGTCGGGAAACCCTCCTATGGCACTTTGTGCCACGCTACGCTATCAGTACTGGCTCCCCTACACCCCTTTGTTGGTCATTAGTCTTAATAAAAAACCAAAGACAAATGACTGCTGGACTAGTGATTCAGTATTATTGCTAGGCTATATAGAGCTGGCTAAACACAGCAATTTTGATCCAAGTAGAGGGGAACTATGCCGCACACAATTGTGACTAATGTCTGTGAAGGTGTCGCTGATTGCGTAGACGCTTGTCCAGTAGCTTGCATTCATGATGGTCCTGGCAAAAACGTCAAGGGAACTGATTGGTACTGGATTGACTTTGCCACCTGCATTGATTGTGGTATCTGTATCCAAGTTTGTCCAGTAGAAGGGGCAATTGTTCCAGAAGAACGACCAGAATTACAAAAAACACCGTAGTCTCAACGATCACGTTGTCCTGGAACAGGCGGTATCATCTATTACATATAAATATGATACCGCCTGTTTTTACACTGATAGTACTAGATAAAGATTTCAAAAAGTAACAGTAAATATTTATTGTTCGGAAATTGCTAGTGCACTTGTGTATAGGTGAGTATAGTAATCTTACGTAGAACCATTCATGAGTGTAGCTCTGATTAGCAATTTCTTGAGATTAAGTTTGGCTACTGGGGTAATCACCCTAGTATCAGTTTCCAGTGCTATAGCAGGAACACTGAATGTTGATTTTACAAAGTTAGAAGGCTTAACAGGTGGTAACCCCGGTTTGACTGGTGTTTACCGTGCGGATCTCTCTAATCTTGGCTTCGATATCAATTCCATTGCTATTGCTGATAGCAACAGCGCCCAAGGTGGTCAACCTGGGAAATTTAGCGGCTTTGATTTAGATGCAATCAAGATTAGCAACGTGTTAGTTAACAATGCAACAGACATCAAAAACTTACCAGGGCTAGATGTCTTCGATTTTACTCCCTCGGGAACTTTATTCACCCCAGGAACCCAGCGCTCTCCTGCTGACTCAACAGATTTATTTGGCACAACGGGTGGTAAAATTAATAATTCAGTTGCAACACTTGCATACTTTGATGCCAACGCCAGTGCTGATGCCAATGCTTTCGGCATGGTAAGCTTAGGTGATGGTGGAAAGGTTGTGTTTAACCTCAAAAATCCCATTTCAAATACGACTCCACTTTACTTATACATTGGAGAAGCTGGTGATAATGGTGAGGTAGCAAGTGGTCAAATTACTGTTTCTGACAAACCTCTTCAGGTTCCAGAACCAACTACTTTAGCTGCTGTATCTTTACTCGGAATTTACTTGACCGCTACCCGTAAAAAGAAAACAAAAGTTGCTTAACTTTAAAATTTAGTAATCTTTTAGACTCATCTTAGGACATAGGTTTTTGACCTATGTCATTTTAATATTGGCCTCCTCCGCAGATTTTTGCTGAGCTAGGTACATTTTTATTCCTTCTTCCCTTTTCCCTTTTCCCTGTTCCCTGTTAAGCGTTCCCTGTTCCCTGTTAAACGTCTCTACTTTGTGATTCACCGAATCAGATAGGATTGCTATATATTTTGTATGAATAATATAGAACATTATGTCTGATTCGCTAACTGATTCGTCTGCCCTGCTAGAAGTGAAAAATGTCCACGCTGGATACATCAAAGATGTGGACATCCTACAAGGTGTGAATTTTCGAGTGGAACGGGGGGAATTGGTAACAGTAATTGGTCCCAATGGTGCTGGAAAATCAACCTTAGCAAAAGCTATTTTTGGGCTTTTGACTCCCCACACAGGCTCAATTACCTTCAATGGCGAGAATATCGGTGGACTCAAGTCGAATCAAATCGTTGAGAAGGGAATGTGCTACGTACCGCAAATTGCCAATGTCTTCCCTTCGCTGAATGTAGAAGAAAATTTAGAAATGGGCGCTTTTGTTCGCAATGTTCCCCTCAAACCGCTCAAGGATAAGATATTTGATATGTTTCCAAGACTTGGCGATCGCCGTCAACAACGTGCTGGTACTCTCTCAGGTGGCGAACGTCAAATGCTAGCAATGGGCAAAGCCTTGATGTTAGAACCCAGCTTACTGCTTTTAGATGAACCTTCAGCAGCTTTGTCTCCCATCCTGGTAACACAGGTGTTTGAGCAAATTAAACAAATTAACCAGACTGGTACAGCGATCGTACTTGTAGAGCAAAACGCCCGTAAAGCTTTGGAAATGGCTTCACGGGGTTACGTCTTAGAATCTGGACGTGATGCTATCTCCGGTCCTGGTTTGCAATTATTGAATGATCCCAAGGTAGGTGAACTGTATCTGGGAGCAGGTAAGGCGCACTAAGAAAATGAGCAAGTCAACAACTAAGGGTGTAAGGGGGTAAGGGTGTAGGGGGTGCACCACAAAGAAAATTTGTTCTTTCCCTTACACTCCTACACCCCCATACCCCCGAATTGGTCAAACAGCAAGCTTAAGGCAAAGCTACTTCTGATGTAATGGGTGTTCTTTCTCAGGGTACAAGACTCGTAACCGAAACTGATGCAATTTAAGAGTAGTGCAAATCTTGGAAATTATGGATGCTGCCAAACGCCTTGCTACTCTCAATCGCATTCGCAAACTCAGCGTATTAATGGATACGTCTATACGGGTTCCTTTTTTCGGTTTTCGCGTCGGACTAGACCCAATTATTGGTCTAGTTCCAGGTGCTGGTGATTTAATCAGTACTACATTTTCAGCTTACATCATCTTTTTAGCTACTCGCTTTGGCATACCACCTAAAGACTTAGCCCAAATGATTTTCAACATTAGTTTGGAAGCAGTCGTTGGCACAGTACCATTGGTGGGTGATTTGTTTGATGCTTTCTATAAGTCCAATATCCGTAATTTGGCCATTTTAGAGCAACATCTCACAGCAGTTGAACCAGAACTCGAACAAGTCAGGAGTGAAATTTACGACACTAAAGTTAGCCAAGTTTAAGAATCAGAGTTTCGGTGTGAGGAGTTATATTATCCTGACTGCTTGGAGGGAACGTTAAATTGACGAACCACTCATTTTTTTTCTATTGGTTTGTCTTGTTCGCTGTTATTCTTGCTCGATACTTTCTCATAGCTGGGGGAGCATACTTGCTCTTCTATTCAGTTGTAGGAAAGTTCCTTGCAAAACGGAATTTGCGTCTGAAGCCGCCGATGGCTGGTTCCATTCAAAGGGATATCAAATTATCGGTTCTCTCTGCAGTCGTTTTTGCTCTTTGTGCAGCGCTCATATCAAAGTACGGTATAGGAGTAACACTCTTCTACACTGACTTGCATAAGTATGGACTGTGGTATTTAGGAGTTAGCTTTGTTGCGGTGCTCATCCTTCAGGATACGTACTTTTACTTTATCCATCGGATGTTTCATCACCCTCTGATTTTCAAATGGATGCATCATGGGCATCACCGTTCGGGAGAACCAACACCTTGGAGTTCTTTCGCTTTCGACCTACCGGAGGCAATCATACAGGTACTCTTTTTTGTAGGTGTCATCTTCACCGTCCCGCTGCATTTAATCACCTTGGTTGCCGTGCTCATGACCATGACAGTATCGGCAGTGTTGACCCATCTTGGATTTGAAGTATTTCCCTCGTCATCCCACCACCACTGGCTTGGAAGGTGGTTCATCGGTTCAAAGCATCACTTGATACATCATCGCAAGTACACAGTACACTACGGATTGTACTTCACGTTTTGGGACAAGCTACTTGGTACTGAATACCCTAATTATGAGGATGAGTTCCACATGTAAATTTCCCGTTGAATCTAATTCAAATAGTTTTAGTATCCTACACTAGTCCTAAATAATTCGTAAGATTTTCTCCTCTGTTTCTTGGTGTCCTTGGCATGCCAGGTGCTAAGAAAGCGGGAAGCCTTCTGGTGGGCGTCTACAAGTCGGCGGAGCCGACGGCAGATGCTCCACTTGGGGAAACACGCCCTTCGGGGAAGACCTTCGGTCTCGCTGCGCTTTAGACCTCTGGGCGTGCGCAAAGCGCATACGCAGTCGCCTAGGTCGGGAAACCCTCCTGCAGCGCTGGTCTCACCAGATGCTACAAGTCGGCAGAGCCGCCCACCGCACTGGCTCGTCTTGTTGCTAATCGATAAATTCTCACAACTCATATAGGATTGCTATAGTTATTGTGATTCTCAAACTCCTGCCACAGCACATACAAACCATCTACACCCACGCCGAAACCACTTACCCCGAAGAATGTTGCGGTATCATGCTAGGTCATCTGACAAGTGAAGGCAAAACTGTGGTAGAAGTGATGCCAACAGAAAATGCCTGGAATGCAGAAACAGCCGCAGATTTCCCTAAAGATGACACATTAGATTACAGTAAGAAGCAAAGGTACGCTATCGCACCCCAAGTCATGTTGCAAGCACAAAGGGAAGCACGTGAGCGTAACCTAAATATCGTAGGTATCTATCACTCCCATATCCACCATCCAGCAATTCCCTCAGAATTTGACCGTCGGTGTGCTTGGCAGGAATACTCTTACATCATTGTTTCTGTACAAAATGGCAAAGCGAGTGACATCAAAAATTGGTGTTTAGACGATAACCACCAGTTTCAGCAAGAAGCAATTGAAAACAAAATTTAACAGTATTTAACAATTTCTCAAGACACCTCGTTTTTGGATAGGATCAATAAACTGTCTTGCGTATAGAAAGGCGTAGCGTGCCCATAGGGCATATTTTCAATTTTGAATTGTTCAGTTCGCTCTTGCTCATTAAAGTGCTATGCTCAATCCTAATCTGGATGAAATCCAGCTGACGAAAGATGATTACGAACGTTACTCCCGCCACCTGATTTTGCCAGAAGTGGGGTTGGAGGGACAAAAACGCCTGAAAGCTGCCAGTGTACTATGTATTGGTACAGGTGGACTGGGTTCACCTCTGCTTTTGTATTTGGCTGCTGCAGGTATTGGACGTATTGGTATTGTTGATTTTGATGTTGTCGATACTTCCAATTTGCAACGTCAAGTTATTCATGGTACGTCTTGGATCAATAAACCTAAGATTGAATCTGCAAAGAATCGAATTTTAGAGATCAATCCGTATTGTCAGATTGATTTATACGAAACTCGTCTGACTTCGGAAAACGCTCTCGACATTGTTAGACCTTATGATGTTGTGGTGGATGGTACCGATAACTTCCCCACTCGTTATCTAGTTAATGATGCTTGCGTGTTGCTGAACAAGCCCAATGTCTACGGTTCCATTTTCCGTTTTGAAGGACAAGCTACAGTATTTAACTACGAAGGTGGACCGAATTATCGTGATCTTTATCCTGAACCACCACCACCAGGAATGGTTCCTTCTTGTGCAGAAGGTGGTGTCTTGGGAATTTTGCCAGGAATTATTGGTGTCATCCAAGCAACGGAAACGGTTAAAATCATAATTGGTAAGGGAACAACTTTAAGTGGACGCTTGCTGCTTTATGATGCGTTGAACATGAAGTTTCGAGAGTTAAAGCTGCGTCCTAACCCAGTTCGTCCAGTCATTGAAAAGTTGATAGACTACGAACAATTCTGCGGTATCCCACAAGCCAAAGCACAAGAGGACAAACAGCAGATGGAAATGTCAGAAATAACAGTCCAAGAGTTGAAGCAATTGCTGGATAGTGGTACAAATGATTTTGTGCTGCTGGATGTCCGCAACCCGCACGAGTACGAAATTGCCCAAATTTCTGGTTCTGTTTTGATACCTTTGTCAGAAATTGAAAATGGTCCAGGCGTTGTGAAGGTAAAGGAATTACTCAACGGTCATCGCCTGATTGCTCATTGTAAATCAGGTATGCGTTCTGCCAAAGCCCTTGGCATTCTCAAGGAAGCGGGAGTTAATGGCACGAATGTAAAGGGTGGTATTCATGCCTGGAGTAAGGAAATCGACCCGTCAGTCCCGACGTATTAGAAGAAATCGTAGGCATAGGGTGATTAAAGCAACACAGGTAGCAAAGCTATCATCCGGCGTTTGCTGCGATACGCCTTCAAGCGTCTCTTGCTTTACGCGATACGCATGATTGCGTCTGCCCTTTGGGCAATCGCCCTACTTGTGCCTACGAATGTTTACGCTGGAAATCGTACGAATTGAAACCTAGATGTAGCATTCCAAGTTGCAACGCACTTTAGGCCCGAGGGGAAACAGTAATGTTATCCTTCGGGCCTAACTGTTCGTGTTAAGACAACCTGAAAAGTTAACGGTAGGAATAATGCCAATTGTGTGTTCTATTGTCGTACCAACGATAGCCATCACGCCAGACACGAGCCTGTTTGTCATACCAACGATAAGGCTGCCTCTGCCCATCGAATTTCTGATCATGTTCACGTCGCCATTGTTCTTCGCGACGTTCCTCACGACGTTCTTCACGACGTTCTTCACGGTAATCATTGTTGCAGCTATGATGCTGACAATACTCATAACGAGATTCAGCATTAGCATTTGACGAAAAAGCTACAACTGACCCAGTGCTAACAATAAGTGTTAAGAGAGCAACACTAAAGCGTTTCATACTCTTATCCTCTGAAAAACTGAAACAATTAATACAAAAGTAGAGAATTTATTCTAAAAAGTTCCCGTTACATGATAGAAATTTAACCAAGTCCTTTTGGGGCAAATGTAAGGGTGTAAGGGTGTAGGGATTATATATTTGATTCAAACAAGAATTACTATATTGATCGCAATAATCGGGTAGAACGTAGTTTGTGCATACGTCTAATCTAGTATTACTTCAAGCCCTTAATCATGAGCGATATATCTTAACGAGATATCAATGAAATTACAACAAACCAGCACTACAGAAGAAACTTTTTGGCAAGCAGTTCTCAATAGAGACTCCAGTTTTGATGGAAAACTATTCTACGGTGTTCGCTCTACAAGCATATACTGCCGACCGACTTGTCCTAGTCGAAGACCGAATAAAAACCAAGTTTGTTTCTTTCAATCACCACAAGAAGCTGAAACAGAAGGTTTTCGACCTTGTAAGCGGTGTCAGCCACAATATGAAATAGTTCCGAATTTGACGAAGGCTAAAATTTTGGCAGTTTGTCGATACATTGAACAACAAGTTGATCGTATCCCAACTTTATCAGAACTAAGTTCTCATTTTGGAATAAGTCCAGGTTACTTGCAAAGAGTCTTCAAAGAGATAATGGGCGTATCCCCTTTTGAATATGCTGATGCACTTCGGAGCGATCGCCTCAAGCACCGTCTTCAACAAGGAGAGGAAATTACTCATGCACTTTACGACACAGGATATGGCTCAAGTAGCCGACTGTATGAAAAAGCATCCAAGCAACTTGGTATGACACCAAAGACTTATCAGTGTAGTGGTAAGGGAATACACATTGCCTATACCATCGTGCCATGTTCTTTAGGATATCTGCTTGTCGCAACAACAGAAAAAGGAATCTGTGCTATGAAATTGGGTGATGAAGCAGATCAACTAGAACGTCTTCTTGTTAATGAATTCAATCAAGCGCAAATTGTGCGTGATGACGATATACACAGAGACTGGGTACAGACAATCCTTGATTTTGTCAAAGGAGACATAGCCCACATCGATTTACCCCTTGATGTACGTGGGACAGCATTTCAAAAACAAGTCTGGCAGGCTTTGCAGAAAATTCCTTATGGCGAAACGCGTACCTATACTGATATCGCTCGTGAAATTAGTAAGCCTCAGGCAGTCCGCGCTGTAGGTAATGCTTGTGGTGCGAATCCAGTAGCGATCATTATACCATGTCACCGTGTCTTGCGAACGGATGGTAATCTTGGCGGCTATCACTGGGGGATTGAGCGTAAACAAAAATTGCTTGCACAAGAAGCCTAACAATCGGTGATGAGATTGAGTAAGGCGATCGCCCTTTTGAAAGAGCACAATTGTAAGTTGCGAGTACTGGATCAGCCCATCGACACATCATCAGCTATTGGGTGGCGATCGCTAACTGGGGTAAAACAGGGTTAGAAGCCCCTCTTTTTAAGCAGGGCTGTTTCATGCGATAAGTAGCGAGCATTTGTCAATCAATTTTGTTCTTTTTGATAAGTTTGGAGAACCTGCCATATTTTTCTATCACCAGAGTCATACTGGAGTTTAGACTAGTTCGCGGTGCAAAACTAAATTTCCAAAAAATAAGGGTACGAATTTAA
>NZ_JCACKO010000099.1:0-3470 GCF_059505445.1 Brasilonema angustatum
CAAAGCTTAACTATGTAATTGATGATATAAACTTAGAAACTGGTCAATTTTTAATACCTGACATTTCTATTGGTAAAGGATTTAATAAGTGGTTGCGTTCAGAAGATGAACTAGCTTATGAAGCTAGAAGAAGATTTTTGAATTCTGGATTACCAATAGACTTTCGCGCTTCAGATAATAACAAATCTGGATATAGACCACCTGGAAGTCATTATTATGAAATTGTTAAGTACAACCATGTTTATCCTACAGAAAGCCACGGCAAGTTTAATATACAAGAATGTAATTCGTATCCTAACGAATACAAATCTATCTTTCATCATTATTTAGAAGAATACTGGATTGGCAGCTATTTTTTACCTTATTTGCAAAAACGTGATCCTAAAGGTGTTGAGCAAATTAGACAAACGTTAAGCTTAATGCCAGAGAAAGTAAGAAAAGCTTTAGAGCTTACCCTGGTTGGTAAGCTTATTTTTGCATTACCACCAGACAAGTAACTCAACCGAGTAATACGCGATTATAATAAGGTTAGTTATCGCGTATTACTCGGTTATTATGACAGAGCAAGGTCGTCAAGAGTCAGGTAAGTTTGCTGCTAAATCTGAAGAAATCCGTCAAGTAAGAACTATTCGTCTTACTGATACAGCATGGGATAAGCTAGGTGAATGGGCTGATTCTCAAGGAATGAGTAAGGCTGACTTTTTAGAAGATTTAGTTAAGACGGACATTTTGAGTATTAAGCAGGAAATAAAATCATTGCAAGAAAAGATATTTCAGATAGAAAGTGTGAATATAGATAGTATATGTTTATCTATAGAGTTACTACAAAAAGTAGATAAAGCGGCTTTTTTATCGCGTATTACGCGGATTGAATTGATTGAAAAAATAATTAACTCGGATTATTTCAATCAACTATTGAAGCCTTTAAAACCTTCTAGTAGTATAGGCATAACAGAGTTAGCTAAAAGACTTGGGGTCGATCCAAAAACTATTCGTGATTATAGAGATGGTAAACGAAAAACAAGTTTAATTGAATGGAGTAAAACCAAAACTATAGATGGAAAGGGTTGGGAATATTCTCCGGAGACTGAATCGTATTTTCAAGTAGACGCATAGTCCCCATGCTTTAGTAGGGTAAACCGTAACCTTGATTACGGTTTACCCTACTAAGCTTATTTGAATGTGGGTTCTAGGGATAGAACCAGTTGTAGCGAAGCGGTGACTGAGCACTGCGAGTTAATGTGTTTTTTAGAGAGATTGTGAACAGTGCTCGGTCAATAACTGGTAGTAAATTTTTGCAGCGTATTGTAAGTACATATAGAAAATCTTTATTGAATATGCTGACCAAGATGGTAATTGTTTAATGACTAAATAAAGAATTTCTTGACATAGGTTATTAGATGTGTTAGTGCTTTAGATTAGAGTTCGTGTACTTTCTGAAAAACGAATTCTATGAAAAATTTTACTAAAGCAGATTTTCTAGGAGTTCTTGTACTACTTCTAGCTCTTGGCTCTTTAACTTTAGCTGTTATCGATCCGTCTACTCGCCCAGCCTTTGCTGACCTCGCTAAAGTGGCTGTAGGGGCGTATATTGGGTTGCTAACACCAAGGCCGTGAGTAGTTCCGCCTTCACTTGAATTATGAGGGATAAACGGCGGATGAAATCTGCTGTTTATCCCTTCCCCCACGCGGATTTCGGGTAGATAAACGGTAACTAAAACGAAAACTCGTGATAAAGTTGGATTGCAAAGTCAACTTATACCACGAGTTCCGTGTCGCCATGCCCGAAATTGAGCCTTCGGATGCGGCGTCTAATACTGTTACTCCTAATTTATCTGATTTATCTGCAAGAGACAAGCCTTGGGATAAACATAGAGCTAATGCCGATAAAGTGTCCGGTTATTACGCGGATAGTGAGTTTCGGGATTATGGCGATCGCATCCATTTCTGCTCCGAGTTTCTAGATTTCCGACTTACGCCTGACGAGTCGCAAGGACTGCTAAAACTAAAGCTAGGAAGTGCGCGTTTTTGCCGTGTTCGTCATTGCCCGGTTTGTCAGTGGAGGCGATCGCTTATGTGGAAAGCTAAAGCTTACAAAATTCTTCCAAAAATTGTGGTTGAGTATCCTACCTATCGCTGGCTCTTTGTTACGTTGACTGTTCGGAATTGTCCAATCGTTGGTTTAAGCACAACATTAGACTGGATGCATGAGTCTTTCAAGCGTTTGACTAAGCTCAAAGATTTTCCGGCGATCGGGTGGATCAAGTCTACTGAAGTTACCAGGGGTAAAGATGGCTCTGCTCATCCACATTTCCATTGTTTACTAATGGTACGACCTAGTTACTTCGGGAAAAACTACATGAAGCAGTCAGAATGGGTAGAGTTGTGGCGGCGAAGTCTTAGGATTGACTACAATCCCGTTTTAGATGTACAAGCTATAAAAAAGGGGATTAGCCCAGCTAGCTTAGTTCCAGAGTTACTGAAGTACTGTACTAAAGAATCAGATTTAACTGCTGATCGAGAATGGTTTTTAGAGTTAACGCGGCAAATGCATAAAAAAAGAAATATTGCCACAGGTGGAGTTTTGAAAGATTATTTGCGCGAGATAGAACAAGAGCCTGAAGATTTCATTGGTGAAAGTAGCCAAGGTGAGACTGATGAAGGGCATCTTTATTTTGAGTGGAAACATAAAAACAAGAAGTATAAGCTTGTTGAGTGACCGCGTGTTACTCGGTTATTTAGTTATAATTAATCAAGTAAGTTTTTTACAAACTTCAAAATTGCTAGTAACATATAATACATTAGGCATATTTTGTGGTTAAGTAAAAAATAGTTGTTTATATGTCTGAAGATTACAAACTTGTCCCAGGGCGCGATGATGACGGTAATGAGACTGGCTATTACACAAGAGAGCCAGATGGTGTTAGTGGAATGAATGTAAGGGCGCTGAATGAGTTTTGTGGGCTTGCTGTTGATTCACCTTCTGCCATATCTAATTGGTTAACGAAAATCAAGCATTCTAGGCTGGAGACGAACGATCTTCCAAAATCGCTAAAACCTTTTGCTGGAATGACTTTAAGGCTGGAGACGAACGATTTACAGGGCAGGTTAATCATTTCAGACGATGCTTGCCAAGCTTTTACGGAATATTATGCTTTTGATGCCCGTAAATATAAAGGACAAAAAATAGCGCAAGATAATTTTCGTGTCATGTCAAAAGCAGGCATGAGGTTATTTATTTGGTCAAAAACTGGTTATATACCTCAACAATTTCGTGAAGAGTCTAAGACAAAAACGAGAGGTATTTACTGGTATAAGAGGATAGGAATAGCCTTAAGTGATACTGATAAACCTCTTCAAATTGGTTATTTTTGTGTTTATCTTGAAATGATGAGATTTTTCAGTGAATTAGAAACAAAGCTTAACTATGTAATTGATGATATAAACTTAGAAACTGGTCAATTTTTAAT
>NZ_JCACKO010000100.1:0-13183 GCF_059505445.1 Brasilonema angustatum
GGTTTTTATGCTTGATAGAATCAGCCTTCTGAGTTTCGCACCGGGAACTAGACTAGTTCGCGGTGCAAAACTAAATTTCCAAAAAATAAGGGTACGAATTTAAGATGTTTCCAGGAACCAAAACCTTGGTTTTTATGCTTGATAGAATCAGCCTTCTGAGTTTCGCACCGGGAACTAGACTAAAAGTCGTTACTCACTCCTATAATAGTTCAACCGGACTAAGCAACCTGTTGACACCTTGTGGACACGGATCTGTCAGGAAATCAATGTTTGCGCAAAAAAAAACCCAATCATGTGAAGATTAAAGAAGTCATCAATTAACTAAACGCAACATAAAACCTGTTCTATGGAGTTACCCATGTCCAACGAAGCCGATTTAGTCAAACCTGCCGTTCTCCTGACCATCATTGGTGAAACAGTGCTGAAAGACGCTATTCTCAAGCTATTGAAAAGCTACAATGTAAACGACTACACCATTACTCAAGTGCAGGGTGAGGGTAGCCACGGGAGACGGATGGGAGACATGGTGGGCTACAACACCAACATCGAAATTAAAACAATTTTGTCACTAGAAGTATCTAATGATATTCTTCAATCTATCAAAGACTATCAGGGTACGCAGGCAGTGATCGCCTTTCGCTCTTACGTAGAAACGTTGTAGCAATTGACACTCTGACTGAAGTTTAGACTAGTTGACGGTGCGAAACTAAATTTTCAAAAAATAAGGGTACGAATTTAAAATGTTTCCAGGAACCAAAACCTTAGTTTTTATATTTGATAGAATCAGCCTTCTGAATTTCGCACCGCGAACTAGACTAAATGGGCAATGTCAAAAAAAAGGGGGTCTGATTGAATACAGTCCCCTTTTGGCAGAAGCTGAGAAAAGAACTACCATTACTCAGCTGCCAATATGAAACTTGCCAAACTCCAAGAATTACGCCCGTGCAGCTTACAGGCATTTAGGCAAAGCCCATGATGCCACATTTGAATTGACTGATGCCATACTGCTGACCTGTAACGCCTACAGCTTGGCGGATTTATCTCTGTCTCCAGTTTTCCGACGCAAGTGGCTCAGCATTTATGTTCGCGTTCGCGCAGCGTGTCCCCTTGGGACTCAGCGTTACAAGATAGCAGACCACAGCATCTGTTTGATGCAATTATACATCAAACAGATGCTGACTGTTGGGCGTCCCTCCACGTGCAGCCTGATAGCAGTACTCTAAACTCCAGTCATAAAAGAGCGGTAGAAAACTCCAACTGACGTGCAGCCCCATCATCGACAAAACTCTGTTCGCCAACACCAACTAGTTCCACAATGATTTCACGCGTTGCGGGTGAAAAGTTACCTTCTCGTCCTCCAATCTCAACAATCGTTCGTTGCCCTTGTGAACAAACGTGGTAAGTTGTTGTGCAAAAGGCTCCCGTTTTGTACTCAAAGGTATGACCATCATCCTCATAAAGTGTAAACTCACCTATGCCCATCCAGATCCGAAGCCTCATCTGGTCTAAGGGACGTTCATCTACGTATTGCATGACTGGTGCCATCGGAATAATCGAACCAGCACAAACATATAATGGCATTCGCTCAAGCGGTGCGTGTGCCAGAATGTGAATTGGTCCTTGAAAAGTCTCGCCACTCCACCAGTCGTACCAGCAACCTTCAGGCAAGTACACGGCACGGTGTTCAACACCTGGACGATAAATTGGTGCTGCTAATAATGAGGACCCGAGCATAACTTGGTCACAGAGGGTGAAAGTTTTCGGGTCATTGGGAAAATCATACAGTAGGGGGCGCAGAATTGGTGAGCCAGTGGTTGCGGCTTTCCAGAACAGAGTGTAAATGTAGGGCAGCAGTTGGTAACGCAGTTCGATGTACTCGCGGCAAATTTTTTCAACGCGATCGCCAAACACCCAAGGTTCATGCTGTGCTGTCGTTAATGCTGAGTGTCCCCGCATCAAGGGGTAAAGCATTCCTACCTGCATCCAACGAGCAAATAGTTCAGCCGTCGCGTTACCCGCAAACCCCCCAATATCACTACCCACAAACGCAACGCCCGATAGACCCAAGTTACACATCATCGGTAAGGACATTTCCAGGTGTTCCCACAGGGATTGATTATCTCCCGTCCATACTGCAGACCAGCGCTGAATCCCAGCGTATCCAGATCGTGTCAGAAAAAACGAGCGTTCTGTCGGACGAGATTTTTCAAGTCCTTGATAAGATGCCTGTGCCATCATTTGTCCATACAGGTTATGGGTTTCGGTGTGGGTAGTTCTCTCGTCAGTTGGTCCTTGGGCAGCATCAAAGGGAAACGCAATCTTCTTACCAGGATCACCGAATGGACGGTCATCAAGCGTCGGTTCATTCATGTCATTCCAGATTCCAGCAACACCCACGTCGGTGAGACTGTTTAGCAAACTTCCCCACCAATCTCTAACTTCAGGGCGCAGGAAATCAGCAAAGACGGCTTTATCGGGCCAGACATAGCCGTGAAATAGCTGACCATTCGTTTTCCGAATAAAATAGTCGTTGTTTAATCCCTCATCAAAGACTTTGTAATCTGCTTCTGGCTCGTACTTGACACCTGGATCAACAATTGTCGTTACCTTGAAACCATCTTGCTTGAGATTGTCTATTAATTCTTTGGGGTTAGCAAATCGCTTCTGACTCCAGGTAAAAACCCGGTAGCCGTTCATATAGTCAATATCGAGATGGATAACATCACAGGGAATGCGGCGCTGACGAAATTCATTCGCCAGTTTGCTTACTATATCTTGTGACTCGTAACTCCAGCGACACTGGTGGTAACCTAGTGACCATTTGGGCGGCAAGGGCATCCGTCCGGTTAACTGAGTGTAAGTCTCAATAATTTTTGCCGGTTCTGGTCCATAAATAATGTAGTAATCCAGTTCACCCCCTTGAGTTTCCATCCGCCAAACTCCAGGTTGTTCTGCCCCCAAATCAAAGCGACTCCAAAAAGTCGTATTGAAGAAAAGCCCGTACCCCAATCCAGGACGCAACGCGATGAAAAAGGGAATCGCCTGATACATACTGTCTGTCAGGATACCATAATCAATCGCATCAGATGTCCAGTTGGTTTTGACTTTTGAACGCTGATCGAGCAAGCCAGTGGGTTCACCGAAACCATAAAAATGTTCATCAGCTTCAATCCGTTTCCACCCAGCAATGGCACCAGTCCGCCACCCCATCCCTGAGTCGGCATCGTGAGCAAAGGGCTGTCCGGATTTGTCAAAGCACTGGATACGACAAGGATTGCGAGACACAACGAGGCGCACCTGCTCAGTTTCAATTTCTATAGCCTCTGCTTTTTCTCGTACCTCAAACGGCACAGTCGGCCATTCTTCATCCGCCTGTGCGACTGCCCACGATCGCCGAGGTAGGAATTCGCTCGTTGGTGTCATTCGTACGCGAATTAAGTTCGGGGCTAGTACGCTAACCCTTAAACAGGGATCGCCACACTTGAAGAGAATATGGCGATCGCTCTGTTGTATTGTTTGCACTCCCTCAAGAATTGACCAAGACGGTTCGGTTGTGTGCAGTTGTCCAAAGTATTGCGGCATAATCCCTGATTAAAACATAAGTACTTTCCCCAATTGAGATTTACATAAACTACTGCTAAAAAACGTGTATCTTTAGGCATAGCGTATATCAATGCAGACTTGAATGGAGCGAAAATGATTGCATTATTGGGGCTGTCTGTAAACCAGCCTGGAGGCTCGAACGGTCTGTGCTGTAATCTCAGCACAGACTCTTCAGGGCTACTGAAAGCCTACACTGTACCGCAAGGTCAGTGTAAGTAGTTTACAATGATGTAAACAGACAATCACCGAATCATGCCGAGATGCTTGAGTAATAGTGGATGCTGTATTTATGTTGATCTCAGAATCACTCACACAAGAAACCCTTGCCCATGCTTTGATGGAACTTGCCAATCGTGACAGCGATTTTGCTCACGTTCTCGAAACTCTGGGTTCTCCACCAATATGGGAAAGAAAAGCTGGTTTCCCAACACTTGTGCGTATCATTTTAGAACAACAAGTTTCTTTAGCTTCTGCAAGGGCTGTCTATGAACGCTTGTGTGCAATGGTAGTAACGCTGACGCCAGAAAATTTTCTCACACTTGATGATGTGCAATTAAAAGCAATTGGCTTGAGTCGGCAAAAGACTGTGTACACTCGTGCATTGGCGAATGCTATTGTAAACGGTGAGCTTGACCTTGCTAAGCTAGAGACAATGGACGAAACAATTATCCGGACTGAGTTAAAGCGGATCAAAGGTATTGGAGATTGGACAGTAGATATTTACTTGCTGATGGCGCTGCAACGCCCTGATGTTTTTCCCAAAGGTGATTTAGCATTGGCGATCGCCTTACAAAAACTCAAGAAATTGTCAGTACGTCCAACACCTGAACAACTCGAAACCATTGCAGACAATTGGCGTCCTTGGCGTGCCATCGCTGCAAGAATTTTATGGCACTATTATCTAAACAATCCTAATCGTAAAGGTTTTGAAAAAAGTTCTCCATCCGAGACGTAATTCTGCCAATAAACTTCAACGTGAAGACTAGGCTTATTAAGAATAAAAATTGGAATATCTTCATCAAGTGCACTCTCTTAAATTGGTGTTGTGAATTCATTGAGAGCTTTTAATTCATTAATAATATCTGGTGGGAAAACCCTAGAGTTCAAAACAGGAGGAAAAACCAAATATTCTGCTCCATACAGGAGTCCTTTACGGTGAAGCGAGATAGCTTCTACCAGGCGTAGAAACATGATTGGAATCCATAAGCACAATCTGTTGCTGTAAAAGTAGACAACAACTCGGCTCGTTGTGTACTCATACTGTGGGAGTGGATTTTGTAAAGGCGAAATCATACTCAATCAGGCTCATCTGTCAAAAGTTAGAAAAGACTATATCTATCATTTGACTTATTTTAGGAATAATAACAACTAACCTAAGCTAGTTGTTTTCTCCAGTTTTTTACACAAATTATAACTGCGTCCAAAATGATTTGTCAGAGATTACTTAAAGTGTTTTTTTTAATAAGAAAAATTGGTTTCATAGAAATCGCTTTTGGATGTCAAATAACAACATATTCGTTTTGGAAAGTATGTACGAAGCGCTGACGTAGATTTCGCCGATTTATATTTCCAACTGTGGGAGAAAAGTACTGGCGAGGAGGGCTGCTTGAGTGCGATCGCGCAAATGCAACTGACTCAAAATACTTGTCACGTGATTTCTGACTGTCCGTTCTGAGATGTAAAGTGTATGGGCAATCTCGCGGTTACTCAATCCCATTGCAATTAACCGTAAAACTTCTTTCTCCCTGGGGGACAGTTCTGCTAGTTCTGATGGAATGGCTGAGTGTACTGGTTCAGATATCTCAGGCGCATTTAGGGCTTTTTCAAACAGTCCTGGTCCCATATGGGTGTAGCCTTGATGTACAGCTCGAATGGCGATCGCCAAATCCTCAAGCGGTGTATGCTTCAACAGATAACCTTTTGCTCCATAGCGCATGGCTTGTGAAACATATTCATCATCATCAAATGTCGTCAGTACCAGAATGTTTATTTCTGGAAATCCCTGATAAATCAACCGAGTTGCAGCAACGCCATCCATAACGGGCATTCTAACATCCATCAGGACGACATCTGGTTGCGATGGTGTTCCATAAAGTCTCTGCAATGCTTGAATGGCAAGTTGACCATTTTCAGCGTCACCAACCACTTGTAAATCTGGTTTTGATTCCAGTAAATTCTTAAGTCCTTGACGAATAATAACTTGGTCGTCTACCAGCAACAGTCGAATCATAAGATTTTCGATTTTAGATTTTTTGTTGCAGGTTCAGAATCCATCATACTAGAGTTTAGTATGGGTATGCTTACTTGAATTCGGCATCCCGCTCCTTGTTTGCTAATAATATTAAAATTACCTCCTAATGCAGTTGCTCGTTCTCGCATTCCTTGAAGTCCAAAACCTGTGGTGTTTTGTTCTGGATAAAAGCCTTTGCCGTTGTCTTCCACAAGCAGGCTTATCCTTCCAACTTGCGTCTGCAACTGCACAGTTACCTGAGTAGCTCCGCTATGTTTGGATATGTTGGTCAGTGCTTCTTGTAAAATGCGATAGATAACAGTACTCACCTCAGAAGTCAGAGAATATCTCAGGCTAATTTTACACTCTGGTGTGAGGGTTGTTGCGCTGCTAAAGTCTCGGATAAGGTTGCCAATTGCATTTTCTAGAGATTTTCCGCGCAATGGATCAGCTCGCAGTGTTGCGACAGAACGAGAGACTTCCTGCAATGCTTGGTAAGCGAGCTGTTTTACTTGTTGGAGAAACTCTATGGCTTTATCAACATTAGAAGGCAATAATAGCAAAGCATTCTCTAGCTGAATTGTCTGAGCAGTCAGAGCATGTCCTAGGGAGTCATGAATTTCACGGGCAATGCGATTGCGCTCTTGTAAAGTTGCCTGGTTTTCAATTCGCAAAGCATACTGGCGTAGCTGCTCATGAGCAATTGCTAGTTCTTGCCGACTTCTGCGTTCTGCCAGCACAGCATTAACTAGTAGCAATACAAAAGTCAACGTCAAAGCAAAAGTAATCGCATTATTCAGTATAAAATAGACTGTATTAGGCGGCGGCATTGGTGGCCCCATATAACCCCTTCCATGTCCCAATGGCATTTTGAAGAAAACAGGGGTTCGACTAATTCGTAAAAACTCTGTGTAGACGTATGATATGTATACTAGAGCGGCAACAATTAAGCGACCTTGTAAATTGAACATTTGGCAACTGCGAATCACCGCAATTAACCCAAGCAGGGGAGCACAGCGAAGATGACTGTTTGTCAAAGCTGGTAGCACTGGTAGCAAAAGAATCCCCAATTCTACTACCGTATAGATAACTTTGTAACTGAAGTTGTGCTTTGGCAACCTTAAACCCATGACTCCAAACACAACAATCCTCAAGACAGTGAACCAAGGAGAAGTGTGGAATGGGTAGATAGGGGGAATGAGGAATTCTGCTAACAGACTCATGCCCAATAACAGCCATTCCAGATAGAGTAACAACCGCAGGGAAGGGAAAGAAGGTGACATTTCACTGACAGCAAACAAAAATGGTGCAACGTTTGGGCTACTTTTTACCGTATTTTATGTGAGAGTTTGGGACTAGCGCTTGCTATCCTATTTTAATTTGGTAAAGACTATGACAAAAGTCACAAATTTATGGTTACTTTATTCCCAGGATGTTTGGGACTTTTGCTTCATGTGCTCTATGCGGGGAATCATTTACGATAGCGATGTGATGATCAAAGGACAACGAGAGTTGAGAAATAAGTGGAGTGGCTATAAAACTTGGCAACCGATGCAGACTGTTCTAACACCAGAAAAATTGGAAAAGATTCGCTCGTTTGAGCGCAATTGATACTCGTGATGGAGTTCTTGGTAAGAATTACGAGTGATCAATTGCTAAATATCCATGCTCCAGTTCCCCCCAGTTCTTTGAAAATAGAGGATTGGGGGTTTTTTTTATTTTTAGCTTAGATGCAGAACCTGAAGAATTTTCCGTGGACTGGCAACCGTCATTTCAAGTTTGAGCTAACTCAATATAGGACTCCTATTTGATTTTTGAACAAGGTTCAGTATCGTCCTAACAGGCTGTTCCCCTAGTGGGAACGGCCACGCCAGAAGGCTATCGGGGAGAACCTATGCCCTGCGGGCACGCTGCGATAGCCTTCTGGCGTGGCGTTAGCCATAGAGCGGTTCCGCTAGCCCCTAAGGGAGCCGGAGCTAACGCGCTCCGCCAGTCCCCCAATCTCCTGCACCAGACGCTAGCCCCTAAGGGAGCCGGAGCTAACGCGCTCCGTCACGGAGACAGCCCTAGTGGGAACGGCCACGCCTTACGGTGAGACCAGCGCTGCGGGAGAATTTCCCTCCGCAGTGCTGGTTCACCAAGACGGGGGCTGGTCTCACCTGTTAAGCGTTCCCTGCTCCCTGCTATAAAAGATATGCGAGCCAGAAGACATACTTACGAGTTACGAGAACTTCTTTCCAAGGGATGAAGTTACTTTTGAGTAGGCTGTCATACACTACTTTTTAGTAAGCAGTTATTTTTTACATAAATTTATTAAGACATTATGCAAACTCCAGACGCTGAAACACTACAAAAACTGTTTGAAGAAGAACTGACTGACGATGAGTTGCTCGCTATTATTGCAGGGGTTTTAGAAGATGATGTTGTAAAGAACACTTCCTATCAGCACTGATGTTCCAGCAACTATATAGATATAAATATAGAAAACCCCAGTCCTGACCTTAGGCTGGGGTTCTCGGTTAGGGGTTGCATAAAGTGACCTACCAGCCAGTTATTCTTCCGGTTGCTCCTGTTCTTTCAATAACTTTTCTAACCATAACCCTCCTGTTTCCAGGTTAGTTATCGCTACCTCTCTAGAGCGGTTAGGCGTTGCATTATCTAGTCGCTTCAGCCCAAGGATAACTTCCGATAGCATTTCAAGTAGCTCTTCATCGATTTTATAGTGTGCCATTTAACGCTCCTCCACTTACGACCAAAAGCAGTATTGTACCACTTGTACGCGTCAGCCCAAAAACAAGCCCTCGTTAGTTTTATCTAATAAGGGAATAAAATAGCTGTGGTGACGGTTATCACCTGGTAGTATTTTAACCTTTCTTCAACGGTTAGATGGTATCGATATCAATAACCCAACAAAAGCTAAACCAGCCAGCAAACCATGTTGAAGAAGTTGGCTACTGGCTGGTTATAAAGTTAAAAAGACTACTCCCTTCCCGCTAGAAGAATACCTAATTTAATGAACCGCCAAGACGAGCCAGCGCTGCAGGAGGGTTTCCAACGCCAGATACCTCTGTCGGGAAACCCTCCTATGGCACTTTGTGCCACGCTACGCGCTTCAGTACTGGCTCCTCCGATTGTGGTTCAAATAGATGAAAAACGCTGTAAGTTGAACTTTAACTTAAGACTTATCTTTGGAAAGTTGACTGGTCTGAATTAGGCGATCGCATCTCGAAATTGAATGTAGGGATTTTAGTAAGCTTAGGTTTTACTACTGCTGCGCTGATCGCACTTGCAAAACCAACAGAAGCATTCACACCAAAACAAGGAAACTAAAATGGCTACTAACAATATCGTGCTGGTGCATAGAGCCTTTGCGGACGGCTCAAGTTGGAGCAAGGTGATCTTGCTACTGCAAGACGAAGGCTTTCGCGTCATAGCAGTGCAGATTCCGCTCACCTTCCTAGCAGATGATACTGCTGTGGGTTAGTGATAGCGTAACCCGTGCAAGCGTTGGGTTATTGTATTGTGCGCTGTGTCGGGCGACAACCGTGGATTGTCTATGGGCAAATTCGCACGGCTGACCCAGCTTCAGCTTCTCACCTACCCGCTGGAGAGGTTCTAGCCTTTATCACCAGCTTTGCGGTAGTCTAGTAGGATTGTCCATAAATACCTGCTTGTTACCAATTGAGAACACTTTTCAAGTATTAGACGCACAGCGAATTATCCAATTTCTCATCACACGGTATTAAATATGAACCACACACTCAAGAATAAACGCGCACTGATTACCGGAGGCAGTCGCGGCATCGGGGCCGCCATCGTCAAGCGTTTAGCCAGTGAAGGTGCTGATATTGCCCTCACCTATACCAGTTCTCCCGATCAGGCCAACGAGATTGTGCAGGCGGCACAGGCGCTAGGCGTTCAGGCTTTGGCCATCCAAGCCGACAGCACCGAAGCCAGTGCGGTAGTCGCCGCTGTTGAGCACACAGTGGACAAATTGGGCGGTATTGATATTCTCGTCAATAATGCAGGCGTGGCGGTGATGGCCCCTATCGATGATTTCACGCTCGCAGACTTTGATCGAATCCTCGCCATTAACGTGCGTGCCGTGTTTGTTGCGACGCAAGCCGCACTCAAGCACATGAAAGAGGGCGGACGCATCATCAACATCGGCAGCACCAACGCCGAACGCGTGCCATTTGCTGGCGCCGGTATTTATGCCATGAGCAAATCTGCTCTGCAAGGGCTGGTGCAAGGCCTGGCGCGTGATCTCGGTCCGCGCGGGATTACGATCAACAACGTGCAGCCAGGACCTATCGCTACGGATATGAATCCCCCGGAGGGTGAGTTTGCTGAGATGCTCAAAAAGCAGTTGGCGGTGCCCCGCTACGGGACTGTCGAGGAGGTTGCGGGGATGGTCGCTTATCTGGTTGGTCCTGAGGCTGGTTACATCACCGGCGCAAACCTGATGATTGACGGAGGGTTCAGCGCCTAACAGCCGTAGATGGATGCCTAAGCCAGGAAGTCGCCCTCCTGACTCGGCTACAAAACCGTGCATGAATCTTTGGATTCACACGGCTCCTCAGTAACTTGGTGCTTGTCAAACACACCTAGAAATTCCGAGTTAAAAGGGATTAAGGTAGAGATAATCCTCGTCTATCTCTGGAACTCTAACGGCAACATTATCAGCAGCCGTTTTGGCATCGTGGCAATGTCCGTGAAGTAATTGAAGGTTGTCGTAACAATCCGAACCGCCTTTTGAACGGGGGATTTTGTGGTCGATTTCCATCAAATCACTATCTAGGAAAAACAGTCCACAGTGGTGGGCACATTTTCCTTTCTGCCTTTTCAAGAGTGTTGCCACTCTCGTTGGTGCTTCGAGATGTTTACCCATTCGAGAACTCCAGTAGACCCAATCACCATCAAAAGGGCTTCTGCTTCCTTGCACCTTTGTGTGTCTCACAATAGGAGTTTCACGATGTTTTAGGAGGCGGACTCCTCGATTAATTGATGTGAATACCCAATTATCGAACCCAATAGTTTGCCAATATTTTTGACAACACCATTGAGAGGATTTATTGGGGTGGCGATGTTCTACCCATGCCTTCAATTGGCTGAATAGTATTGAATCAGCTTTGTTGAATATGCGTTTGCTGACGACACTTGCATAGTAGTTTGTCCATCCACGAATGATGGGATTTAGGTGAGTAATTAAATCAGATTGTGGTACTGATTTATGCCTCTCAATCAATTGACCTACCTTCTGCGTGTGTGCATTCAGTTTTGCTTTGCTTGGGGTAATTATGGTTTTGAAACCAAGTAGTGTTCCACCTCGGTTTTTACCACTGTGACATTTCCCTACAGGAAGTTGTCGAATGGTGAAACCCAAAAAATCAAAACCTACGCTATCTTCATGCTTATTAAGAGTATGAGATATTCGCGTTTTACTTGGTTTAAATTCTAGCCCAATTCCGCTTAACCACTCTGCAATAATCTGCTGACATCTTTGGACAACGGCAAGATTTTCGTGTAGAATGACAAAGTCATCCGCAAATCTAATTAAGCTTATTGCCTGTCGGTTAGCCGTTTTTTTTCCGGGTAACGTGAGAGCAAATTGTTTAATTTGATTCTCCATACCGTGGAGGGCAATATTCGCCAATAATGGCGAAATACATCCGCCCTGTGGCGCACCCTCGGATGTTCTGCTGTAGGTTTTCTGCCTATTGGAATAGGCAGCAAAATCAATTACTCCCGCTTTTAACCATTCGCGAATTTGTCGGCGAATGGTGGGAAATGTATTTAATTTTGACAGCAAAGCATTATGGTTAATTCGGTCAAAGCATTTTGCAATGTCAGCATCCAACACATATTTAGGTTTAAACCTAATTGAGAGGAATATTGCCTCAATTGCATCATGGGCGCTTCTTCCTGGTCGAAACCCAAACGAGTTCTCCTCAAATCGGGCTTCCCATTCTGGTTCTAGCGTTAGTTTGACTAACGTCTGCAAGGCACGGTCGTAAATTGTAGGTATCGAGAGCGGTCTTTTTTCTCCCTCTGAGTCAGGTTTGGGTATCCACACCCTTCGAGTGGGTGCAGCTTTACTCCCCAACTTCAGGGATTCTACCAAGATGAGACGTGTTTTTGGGGACAAGCTTTTCAGTCCATCCACTCCTGCCGTCTTCTTACCTCGGTTCTCTTGTGTTACCTTACGCACCGCTAAGCACTTAGCTGACCAGGAGTGTACCAGAGTTTTCTGGAGCTTTCGGACTGCTTTGACATCACCACGCTGCGAGGCTTTGTAGATGCGTTTTTGCAACTTGAATATTCTCCTTTCTAGCTTTCGCCAGGGGATGGTATTCCATTCCACCGTAGTCTTGAAACTCGTTTTAGACGTATACATTGCTACTTGTACCTCTACAATCCAAGTCACCGTGTCTCCGTCTGCATATCCCTTGTATTACCAAGGGCATTGGCTTCTGAGACAATCCTTCTCCCACATGGCTTCCGGTTGGCTACCTGCTCAAGAATTCGACCAATTCTTGAGAGCATATGAGGGATTTACTTCGTTCCCAATTTTCCGTTTGACGCTGGTTTTAGGATTCTCTCTCTTCACCGGGTTTATTGTGAATGCATATTGGTCTGCCACTAATCAGCCAACCACTAATCCTTTCCCGTTTTGGGACAAGCCTAACAGCCTTTTGGCTTGTTTTGCATTACGATGATTCAGTCGAGAGATTTGTATTCCTATCCATGACCAGCTATGTTAGGCGGGATTCCACTTTAGGCTAGCAGTTACCGCCATGATTCCCCGCTTTACCCCAACAAAGAACCACCTTGTTGAAATAGGGGACTTACTGTCACTCCTGCACCTGGAGGGATGGAATTACACCATCACGAAAAACTGAGTTGTCAAGGTTCAGTTGAGATTTCTCCCTTCTATATTCCTTGCCTGTCATCCCTGAGTATTACTACTCATTTTGACAGAACGAATCACACTAGCGAACTGCAAACATAAATCCTCAAAACAGCTTTCCATAGCAATGAGCGAAACCACGTTAACTGCAAATAAAAGAGGTTTCAAAACCACAGGAGCTTGCAAATAGTCTAAAACCGGCTGCAGCACGGCTACGCCTATCGGGGCTAGCGCTGCTGCTTTGCTGTAGATCGCACTTTCAACCAATCAATTCCCATTTATTCTTGACTACATTAATCTACCACAGATATAGCAGACTTGACTTTTCCTCCTATTTAACCCCGAGCTTCGCTCGGGGTTAAACTTTTTCTCTTCTAATATGAGCTAAGGGACTTCCAAAGAATAAATTAATCAATAAAAACAAAGAAGCCAGGTTTTTA
>NZ_JCACKO010000101.1:0-11559 GCF_059505445.1 Brasilonema angustatum
AATCGCCTGTAAAAACTCTCCTACTTTATTTTCTCTGACTTTTGCAAGAGGTCTAATATCATTAACAACAAGCTCAAGCTGGATATGTGCAGTATCGCTACTTTTCCAATCGCTCGGCATTGGGCGACCATTTCCAGGCACAATATAATCCAACATTTCAATTCCTAAACCGCCTTGAATTGGTCGCAGTGGTGTAACTCGGACTTCGGCTTGTGGTAAACCATCAAGGTGGGCTTGGGTTTCACCCTGATTGAGACTACCGCCATCAATTTGCATTCCCAGAGTATCGCGGTAGAACTTGAGACTTTGGTCGGTCTTGGAAATGGTGATCGCACTATGATCGATTCCCAAAAATAAATTCTCTGTGTCCTGATGCCATTTATCTTGTCCTTTGTCAGCAGGAAACCAAATTAACTCTAAATTGTGACCGTCAGGATCTTTAAACTTAAAAGCGCGGACACCCGCAGATGCTTCATTATCAGGTGGTATTGTCTGCGGTTCCACTGAAATAGGTTTAATGGGAAATGAACGCAGATGAGCATAAGCACGATCCATATTGCTGACTGTGATCGCAAAATGTTGAAACCACAAATCATTGCTTTGGGAATCGCTGGGGATCAATTTTCCCTCAACGTTGAGATACTCCATCAATTCGATGAGTTCATCACCTAATTTTAAGGTAATAATGCGAATTGTTGCGGTTTCAACATCTTCAAGTTCGCTGTAATTTTGTCCGGCAACTGTGATATCTGAAACCACTTTAAAACCGAGTGCTTGGGTGTAGAAATTCAAAGATCGATCGCTATCTGTCACCGTTAATCCAATGGCGCGAATTCTTTGTACATGTATGTTATTATTTCTCACCATATCCATCAACAGAAAATTAAGAATTTTCTATTACAAAATACATCAATTTTTCTGATTTTTATCCTCCGAACCCAACATTTTGATTAAGTTTCTGGCAACTAAAGCACCTACAACTCCAACACCAACTATTTCCGCCACAAAAATAGCAAACAAAATTGCATATTCAACTGTGCGATTCAGAAATTCCACGGCAACAACGAGAGCGATAGCTTCGCTGCTGCCTTGGGCAGATCGCCACTCCAATAATGTTAACGTACTGCTCTTTTTGTAAACCTTCTGCAATTAATGGATCTTTCCCTGGTGGTGGAGTTTCTTGGGTTGTTTTTGGGGAAAGCTCTGATGCTGGTATTTCTTGCAATAATAAATCCATGAAAAGCCTCATGGAAATATCTTTAATTTTTAGATATGTTTACGCTTTCCAAAGATAAAGCAGTGAAAATAACAAAACCCAAATTATATCAACAAAATGCCAAAACAAAGTAGTTGCACTCACCCCGAAATGAGTATGTTCATAATTATTGGGAATCAAAGAACGAATAACCATAATTATCTGTAGAACAACACCACTAAAAACATGCAAAGCGTGGAAACCTGTTAGTAAGTAAAAAGTTGAACCAACTAACCCCGTAGTTAACTTAAAGTCAAGCTTGCTCCATTCAATTAAGACACCAATTAAAAAGTAAGTTCCCATTGCAATTGTGAGCAACCACAGCAAGCGAAATTGATTTAGCTTGCGACGCTTGAGAGCATTTTCTGCTGGTTGGATGACAAAACTACTAGAAAGTAATACCACTGTGCTAATAATCACAGCCTTAGACAATTCCGGACCAGAAATACCGGGTGGTAGCCAGTTGCGAGTTGTCAATCTCAGAGCAACGTATGTAAAGATAAAACTTAAAAAAATGATGCTTTCTGATAGTAGGAACACGGTAAAACCGAACATTCCTTTACCATGATGATCGTGAGCTTGTCCACCACCAGTTGGTAGAAAACGCTTCAGCCAATCTGGTAAGTGTCGCAGCCACTGATCAAAACGGATCGGACTTTCATCAATATGAATGGTGCGACGTTCCATGATGGGGAGTGGGGAAGTGGGGGAGTGGGAAAAAGATTTTCTGCTTTGTGATACCGAGTTTGTGAAATTGTCCATAAAATAACCTCACCCTCAATCCGGCTTCCCAAAGAGTGAATTCCGGAGAGGGATTGAGGGTGAAGTTTTACAGGAATGTAAGGATAATTTACAAGACATGATCTGACTTGTGCCTTTGTTCAAGATATTTCAACCTGTCTAACTATGCTCAACAGGTTCCACTACCGAGTATTCGGGATCGCCGTAATCGTAAGGAGGTCTGCTCACAACCGGAATTTCTGCAAAGTTATCTCGCGGTGGTGGTGAGGAGGTTGTCCACTCTAAACCAGTAGCGTGCCAAGGATTATCACTAGCCCTCGGTCCGTACAGCCAGGAACCCACAATGTTAGCAATAAAAGGCAGCGTGGCTACTCCCAACAAAAACGATCCCAGGCTAGCAATCACATTCCATCCTTGATAGCGTGGATCGTAGGAAGAAACTCGCCGCAGCATTCCTTGCAAACCTAACGGGTGCATGGAAAAAAAGGTAATGTTAGCACCGATAAAAGTAAACCAAAAATGCAACTTACCCCAACCTTCAGCGTACATCCTTCCAGTTATTTTGGGAAACCAGAAGTAAATCGCTGCGAAGATTGCCATCGTTATGGTATTGAAGACAATGTAGTGGAAATGACCCACCACAAAGTAAGTATTATTAACATGAATATCAAACGGTACAGCTGCAAGCATGACACCAGTCACACCGCCGAAAATAAACATAGCTGCACCTCCCATTGCAAATAACATTGGTGTTTCTAGATGCAGCTTGCTTTTCCAGATAGTGGCAGTCCAGCCAAATGCTTTTACACCAGTAGGTATAGCAACTAACATCGAAGTCAACATAAAAGTTATTCGCATCCAGCCGGGGGTAGCACTAGTGAACATATGATGCACCCAAACGAAGATGCTAACCACAGCGATGCCTAAAGATGCGATCGCTAATGACCGATAACCAAACAAAGGATTGCGGGAAAAGGCGGGCAGAACCTCAGCAATAATACCGAAAGCTGGCAGTGCCATGATGTATACTGCCGGATGAGAATAAAACCAGAATAAATGCTGATATATTACGGGATCGCCTTGAAGCAAGGGTTTGAAGAATTGCGTCCCAAATGAAAGGTCAAACAACAGCAGTATCAATGCACCTGTTAGAGCCGGTAAATTAACCAGTTGCAACAACTGAGCGCTGAAAACTGACCAGACAAAAATAGGCATTCGGAAAAAAGTCATCCCAGGCGATCGCATCCAAAAGATGGTAGTGATAAAGTTGACGGCTCCCATAATTGAAGAAATACCGATCAGCACTAAACTCACAATCCAAATAAATTCACCGTTAATAATTTGACCGGGTGCAACTTGTAAACTAACTGGCGGATAAGACCACCAGCCAGCTTGCGCCGTACCATTGGGCAGTAAAAAGCTAGAAAGTAGTAAAATACTCGCTGGGGGAATAATCCAAAAAGAGATGGCGTTGAGCAGGGGAAACGCCATGTCCCGCGCTCCAATCATCAACGGCACTAGGTAGTTAGATATACCTGCATTAAACGGGATAATCCACAAAAAAATCATGATCGTCCCATGCATGGTAAACAAGCCGTTGTAGAGGGGACGGTCAACCACATTCGATTCTGGGGTGAGCAGTTCCGCACGGATAATCATCGCCAACAGCCCGCCAATCAAAAAGAATATGAAGGTCGTCACCATGTATTGAATGCCGATAACCTTATGGTCGGTGCTGAAGCTGAAATATTGCCGCCAGTTATTTTCCGGTCTATCTTCAGTCATGCTGCCGGTGTTATGTGTCATTATTTACCTTTTTTTCATTCGCAATTGTCGATTGAGCTGGTGCGACGGTGTACCAACCGCTCTTAAATAACGTTTTTGATGGTTGGATATGTTCAGCAACTGCCTGATTTTCTACGGTCGTTGCTTTACTAGCCGTTTGAGCCAGCCACTGGTTATATTTTTCAAGTGATTCAACATATACATCAGCCTCCATCAAAGCAAAGTAAGTACCGCTGAATTGAGAATCTTTCAGTTTATATTTGCCTGCGCGAATAGGCGTTACTACAACATCAATGTCGCGCTTGGGTACAATGTCCTGCTTTAAGCGAAACTCAGGAACGTAAAAACCGTGGATAACCTCCTGTGCGTTCATATTCAAGCGGGTACTGCGATTTACAGGCAGGTGCAATTCATTACTAATAACATTATTTGGATAGCGGAAAGACCAATCCCACTGTTTCGCAAAAACATCAATAGTTTGAGAAGCCCCCTTGGGATTCTCGCTGACTGGTGCAGCGTAAGCTGGCTCAGATTCTAAGGGTGTATGAAAATGTACAATTTGCTTTAAACCCAAAATATCTAATTGTTGATAAATATTGAAGCTTTGGAAAGCAATCCACATTACCAATAGAGTTGGAGTAGCTGTCCACAAAATTTCTAGCTTGACATCACCTCTAGAAGGGTGTCCCTCACTATAATCAGCTGGAGATGCCCGAAAAAAAATTACCGAATACACCATTATCCCAACAAGTCCAAGAAAGATAAAAGCTCCAATTGAAACTAAAAAGCTAAATAAATCATCCACCCGTTGCGCTTCTGCTGTAGCCTGGAAAGGCATCCAAGAAAAAGCCTGCTGTCCAATCCAATGACTGATAACAAGCAGCACTGCAATAGAACCAGCTATTAGTAAATATTCCAGAAATCTAAACATAAAAGTTAGAGTGCTTCTCGTTTAACCTTAAATTTGATCTATCTGGGAAAGCTCTCTCCTACAAGGTGAGAGGCTTTAAAATTCGATTATTTTCTTGCTCCTCCCCTCCTAGGGCAGGAAGGAGAGGTCTATCTTACGTGGTTTAATTATTTGAGTAGCAAATTAGGATTTCTGCCTTCTTGAACCAACTTGGCAGCAGTAACATGAATTCCAAATTCTTCTCCCAATTGCGCCCCCAAAGTTCCGTGAATGTATAAAATACCTAATATCACAATGCCTACTAACAAGTAACTCCACTGTACTTGTCTGGGTGAATCTTTGCGCCAACGGTAGCGCTGTAAGCCCCTCCATACGACCATTGCCACGATGCTCCCCAAAAGCAAAACACCACCCACACCATGCAAAAGCATTGTCAAAGAGGCACTCAAACCCCAAGCACTTTTTTCATTTGCTGCTGGATTTGCCAAGAAAATCTCGAAAAAACCAGCCGCAACTGTAAAAAAAGTGACGGTTGCCGCCGCAAGTAAGTTATACCAGCCAACATCAAATAAACCTGCACGGATGGTAGGAAGCGCTAGAAATTTGAATATTGGTTTTTCTATAAGATAAAATGTCCCTGCTATGTCAAAAAGAACGGCGATGATAAACAAACCCAGTGTCAGATGCACTAACTGCGGATGTATAGGAATTTCATAAGGTAGTCCATTAGCATTAAACTTTAGCCCCAAAGAGTCGAGTAATTGCGAGTTCATTGCAAAATTCCCTTTTTCGCCGCTTCTACCACAGGCTGATTATGCAATCCATATACCCAAACTAATTTACTTCCTAGATAAGTTTGTAAGAACACCAGACAAACTAAAAACGTTGCTGCACCAAGGTAAACTGGAGGTATTTTTAAAGGGTTGCGCTTGCGAATGATAAAACGCCAAGCTGTTATAGCTACAACAATTGCTGCTAGCGACCAACCCATGATTGTATGAAAATTAAGTGTTGGCTGGACTGCTGCGTAAATGTTTGCTAAACCCGCTTCAAATTGACCAAAGATAACCGCTACAAATATAGCTGCTGAAGCAACAAACATATTCCAGAAACTTACTTCAAATAAACGATGGTTGCGGGTGAAGTAACCCACGACATCGCAGAATAAAGAAAAAAATACCATCGCAATCACAAAGTGAACGATGATCGGGTGTAGGGGATCGGGGTACGGTAGATTCTGGTTATTGAGAGGCAGCGAGGCCATTGCTTATTCCTTGGCTATGCAGAACTGCAAACTACGTGTGTCAGCTATGAGCGCGATACTCCTACGAAGTCGCTGCGCGATAGCTCCGCGCAGAGCGCACTTTACTTGCTAAAATAGCTAAAAATAATATTTAGCCTTGATTACTTGGTGGATTTTTACCTTAACAACTACTCCGATCAAATATAAGACTCACAGCAAGTATTTTCTAAAACATATATTCCAAACACTATCTTAAGGATGATTCTTCTCAAAAAAATATTTATTTTTCTCAATTCTATTTCTCAATCTGATTAATTTTTGTAAATATTTTTATGTATTTCTTAATCCCTTATTAGATGACAACTCGTCAACTATAGGACTCATATTTGATTTTTGACGAAGCTAGGTACACTTTCTGTTAAGCGTTAAGCATTAAGCGTTCCCTACCTCCATGAGTCAATTCACTCTATGGCTAACGCCACGCCTTACGGCTATCGGGGAAGATCTCCGGTCTCGCTGCGCTTTAGACCTCTGGGCGTGCGCTTTGCGCATACGCCAGATGCCTCTGTCGGGAAACCCTCTCCGAAGTTGCCACAACGCGGGGAACCCGCGCAAGGCACTTCTCTGTGCAGCACTGGTCTCACCAAAAGAAACCGGATTCCTATATATGGGTGAGAGTATCGTTTTCATTCTCAAAGCCGTGTACAGATGTTACATTCACGGTACAACACTGTTATGAAAGCAGCAATTATTGATCGCTATGGTTCTGCTGAAGTTTTGCAGATTAAAGAAGTTGAAAAACCATAGATTCAGCCTGACCAGATGCTGAATTTCGGTTCAATGTGTCATGTACTTAAATAAACGAAATTGGAGAAAATTAGCTTTGGGAGTTTTTGTAGAACCCAAAGGGCAAACCCGTAAGTGGCACAGAGTGTTAAAGTCTATATTGCCGAAAAACCTCACTCGCAGCCCGATGCACTAAGGAGTGACGATACACAAGTGATTTGAGATCATCAGCATATCCACCACCAATCACGCAAGCAACTCTATAGCCTGCTGCAATACAAGTGCTCAAAACTTGCATTTCTCGGCGGTATAAACCAGTATCAGTTAAGGCTAATTTTCCTAGCTTGTCCCCGATATGAGGGTCAACACCAGCATCGTACAACACCAAATCTGGCTTGACTTGAGACAACAAATCTGGTAAGTATTGAGCTAATGTTTGCAGGTAAGCATCATCTTCCATCCCCACAGGTAGGGAAACATCCAAATCACTTTTTTGCTTAGTACCAGGAAAATTAACTTCGCAGTGCATTGAGAAGGTGAAAACACTATCATCGCCTTGAAAAATAAAAGCGGTACCATCTCCTTGATGCACGTCTAAGTCTACAATCAAGATTTTCTGAATCAGGCCGAGTTTTTGCAATACACGAGCTGCAACTGCTAAATCATTGAAAATACAAAAACCAGATCCATAACTGGGAAAAGCGTGATGAGTGCCACCAGCAGTATTACAAGCCAAACCGTACTTTAGCGCTAATTGTGCCGTGAGAATTGTTCCACCAACGGCGACACATGTACGATTAACCAGTGAGGAACTCCAAGGTAACCCAATACGTCGTTGTGCTTTAGCATCAAGAGTACCTTCACAATAAGCTTGAATATATTCTGAGGTGTGAACTAACTCTATTAACTCGTGTGGCGGGCGTGAAGGCAGATGAAATTGTCCTTTTTGCGCCACGCCATCTGCTAATAATAATTCGTAGAGTTGCCGAAATTTTGGCATCGGGAAGCGATGACCTTCAGGTAGTGGGGCAACATAGTCAGGGTGGTAGACTATCGGCAAGTCCATGAAGTAATTGTTGTAAAAATTTCTCACAGCCAAAACACCAAGAATATTATCGCGTTGATTTTGTTGTTTCTACGCGAAGCTAAGAAATAGGTGATATTTTTCTGTCTGCTAATATAGTTTAAGCTACGTAGAGTTCCACCAGTTTTATTTACACTGGACAAGGAAACAATTGAGCAATCTTAATCTCAAATCCAAAATCTAAAATTAAAAATTGTCATGATACAACATTGGATTTTGCCACTTGTATTTATCTTGGCTGGCTTGCTTGGTGGAATCATATGCGAAAAAATTATTTTCACAAGACTCAACAAATTTGTTACTAGTAGACGAATTCCGGGAAGTGGAATTATATTTCGTTCCCTAAACCGTATGCCCTTCTTCTGGTGCCTACTTGCTGGGTTGTATGCTGCAACTGTTAGTTATGGTCGTTTTGAGCAGCCAGAAGTTGCTGAATTATTAAAAAAATTTATTACTGGTTCATTTCTATACACAGTTACTGTTGTTTTTGCCAGACTCACTGCTGGATTTGTCAATTTATTTTTTCGGAGAACAGATGGCTTTTCAGCCTCACTACTTTCTAATGTTGCTAAAACTGCCGTTATAGTTTTAGGAACATTAATTGTATTGCAAACACTAGGAGTTCAAATTACACCAATATTAACAACGTTAGGTATTGGTGGTATAGCAGTTGGTTTAGCACTTCAAGATACACTAGCAAATTTGTTTTCCGGTTTTTATTTAATTGTCTCTAAGCAAGTCAGGACAGGAGATTACGTTAAATTAGATGGTGGTGGTCATGAGGGATACGTCACAGATATAACTTGGCGAAATACGACCATAAAAGAGCTTTCTAATAACGTCATCATAGTACCAAATTCTAAGCTAGCTTCTGCTATTTTCACCAACTATCATCTCCCAGTTAAGGAAATTACATTAACGATGAACGTGGGAGTGAGCTACGATAGTGACCTTGAGCAAGTTGAAAGGGTGACTGTAAAGGTTGCTAAAGAAGTCATGGAAGAAATCGCTCCAGAATTAACAGCAAATGAACCTTATATAAGATTTAACGAATTTGCAGATTATAGTATAAACTTTACGCTTTATATGCGGGTCAATGAATTTTTTGACCAGCGCTTGGCTAGACATTTATTTGTTAAAAAATTACACAAACGCTATCAAAAAGAAGGAATTACAATTCCGTTCCCAGTCAGAAATGTTCATGTACAAGGTAATGGAAGTCAAAATGGAGCAATGACTTTGGAATGAAAAGAAGCTGCTTTATTCCTCAGTTTCAACCATTGGCTGAATCAAAGATGCGATCTGCGCTCCGCGCAGCAGCGAAGCTATCGCCCCTTCAATCCGCTGCCATCCGGTTGGTGAACTAAAATCAATTCCTAAGAATGTATTGCTAACTTTGGTTCGCAGAACTAGATAAACAATTCCAGCAATCAACACCGCACTGATAGCAGGAATATCTTTATCTGGCGGGAAGGAACACTTTTGCTTGAGAAATTCCAGGCTTTCAATCGCCACGCGATCGCGCACTGTTGCCAATTCATGCGTTAATTCATTACCTTCTAGCAACTCCCAGCGCATAATTTCTTGCGTAATAGGTCGTTTTTGTAAGTCATGTAGAAAACGCGTCAATAACAAAACTATCCAGTCAGCCAGCGATTCTGCATCGACGGCTGTTTCATCCCCAACTAATTCTTCAACACTCGTCCAGTAGCTCCCCTCCTTGGCAAAGGTTTCCAGTAGGGAGGGGAGGTTCTCAAAATATCGATAAATCAAGACTTTATCGACCCCGGCTTCACGGGCGATAGCTTCGCTTGCCTCACGCGCAAAGCGCACGCACTCGCGTTCGGCAGATCGCATTCACCCCCAGTTGCTTAAAGCCCGATTCTGCCAAGAATTTACCAACGGCTGCCAGAATTCGTACCTTTGTTTGTTCTTTATCCCGAACCATGAATCGTTCTCATCTGCTTGTCATCAATTGGTGACAATGATACATTGTCACTGAGCAGTGACTTAGGATTGAGGATGCAAAAGATTTCCTTTGAGTTAGAGGTGTATTCTTTCCACATTGATTTCATTGGACACGTGAACAACACTGTATTCAGTGGATGGAAATTGGACGGACAAAACTGTTGGAAGCCGTTGGGATGCCAACGCAGGAAATTTTTCAGCAAGGGTTTGCTCCGGTTCTGGTTCAAACCAACATTACCTATAAATCGCCACTTTATTTAGGCGATCGCGTGCGGGTGGAAATGTGGATCTCAGAACTGAAAAACGCATCTGCTATTATGCAGTTCCAGTTTTATAAAGAACAAGGAACACTGGCAGCAGAGGGATGGCAAAAAGGATTGTTTGTGGACACACAAACAATGCGTCCAAGGCGGTTACGCCCCGAGGAACGTTCTTTGTTCGCACCTTATGTGCATTCAAAGCTAGATGCTCAACCCCCTAATTCACTGGTTGATGTACCGTAAAACGATGATTATTGTTTGTTGGATATTGTTTGGTTTAGTAGGTGCAATTTCGTTTCTTCTTGCTTCATTTTCCATAGACAATTGCTTCACTACACGCTCCGCTGCGTATGCCCAGAGGGCACGCTTTCCCCTTACCCAATTGACTTGTATTTATCCGGACATGATATTAGCACGTTGTGCCTAATCCTTTAAAATCAGAGAAAATGAATATATGAGGAAAAACGTTAAGAATCTTAATAATGACTGGAACAACGCAGCAGCAATCAACAACCAGCTTTGAAAAACTCTTTTGGACTTGGCAGGGTCACAAAATTCAGTACACTGTCATGGGTACTGGACGCCCCTTGGTACTGGTTCATGGCTTTGGTGCTTCGATTGGACATTGGCGGAAAAATATCCCAGTTTTAGCTGCGGCTGGCTACCGAGTTTTTGCTCTTGACCTTTTGGGGTTTGGAGGTTCTGATAAAGCTCCGTTAAATTATACAGTGGAACTGTGGGTGGAACTGCTCAAGGATTTTTGGACAGCACACATTACTGAACCTGCTGTATTTATCGGTAACTCCATCGGCGCACTTTTGAGTTTAACGGTGGTGGCAGAACATCCGGAAATAGCTGCAGGTGGTGTTTTGATTAACTGTGCAGGTGGGTTGAGCCATCGATCGCACGAGTTGAACCCACCGCTACGGATTGTGATGGGAGCTTTTAACAAATTAGTGCGATCGCGCATAACAGGAGCACTTGTCTTCAACCGCATCCGTCAAAAAGCTCAAATTCGCCGTACCCTATACCAAGTTTACCGTAACCGGGAAGCTGTCACCGATGAATTGGTAGACTTACTTTATGCTCCTTCTTGTGATCCAGGAGCGCAACAAGTTTTCACTTCTATCCTCACAGCACCTCCAGGTTCATCTCCAATAGAACTTTTGCCCAAAGTCGCCCGCCCATTGCTGGTGATATGGGGTGCAGATGACCCCTGGACACCAATTACTGGGGCAAAAATTTACGAAAAAGCGCGAGAGAATGGCAAAAATATTCAAATTGTGCCAATTCCAGGTGCTGGTCATTGTCCTCATGATGAAGTGCCAGATGTTGTAAATCAGCAGATTTCGGACTGGTTATCATCTTTGTAGATTAAAAGAGAAACTTGGTTTTATAAAACCGGGTTTCTTGATGACTACGCCTATATATCCCTCTTCTGTCACTTTCCGGAGTAAGCAAGTAGTAAATAACCCTCTTCTGTCACTTTCCGGGTATTCTGAATAAAAGAATCATGGATAGAAAACT